>NZ_JBHXNY010000002.1:265450-297348 GCF_042719275.1 Nocardioides sp. NPDC058538
GCTGTTTCACTGATGACGACCGAGTCGGGGGGGGTGTGCCCGGGTTGGGGGCTGAGGCGGGTTTGGGGGCGGAAGCCGCGGGCCCCCCCCCCCCCCCCGGGGCGGGGCGCCCCCCCCCGCTCCTCTCCCTTCCGGGTTCCCGCGTCCCGATTCCCCGTGTCAGGCTCGGGCAGCGACCTCCGGCACTGGAGTGAGGACGGTCCCGTCGGCGAGCCAGCGGTCGAGGTTGTCGAGGGTCAGCTGCTCCATGGCGGCGCGGCTCTCGACGGTGCCGCTGGCCAGGTGAGGGAGGAGGACCACGTTGTCGAGGGCCATCAGCTCCGCGGGGACCGTGGGCTCCTCTGGACAGACCCGTGGGAAATCCCATCGTGGGCGTCCAGGTGCACTTAGCCATGGAGCGGACGGCCCGCGATACGACAGGCCCTATCCTGCAGCGCGGTGTGAGCGTGAGGGAGGCTCGACGGGGCCGTCGCCGTCGTCGCGGTTGTGGATGTGTTGGTCGAGGTGTTGTTCGGCGAGTCTGTCGTGTCCGGTGGCTTTGAGGACTCGGGCGTAGTCGAGGTGAGGTACGTCGTCGAAGGGTGCCGCGGCGATCGCGGTTTCGGCGGCGAAGCGGGCGAGGTCGTGGTTGTGTTCGGCGAGGGCTCGGGTGACTACGAGGTGGGCGGTGTCGACGATCATGGAGACGGCGATCTGGTCGTGGCGTTGGCCTTGGGCGAGCCAGGCCCAGCCTTTCTCACGTAGGTCGGAGAAGGGTTCGCCGGTGACGAGGCGGAGGGCTTCGACGAGGTCGGTGATACCGTCCTCGCCTTTGGCCTGGCCACGTGCCCGGAGGCGGCGAAAGAGGTCGAGGTCGACGAGGATGTCGTCGGCTTGGTAGGCGGCGTAGCCGAGGCGGTGGGCGGCGCGGGTCTTGAGGGCGCCGGGGAGATGGGCGGTCTTGGTGCGGGGGTTGGTGCCGAGCCATGCGCGGAGGGCGGAGAGATCTGCGGTCAGGCGGCTTCGGACGACGCCGATGGTCTCGAGGAAGTCGGGCGTGGTGACGCCGTCGGGGTGCAGGTGGAGGTAGGTGAGGAGTTCGGCGAGGTAGGGGCGGCGTTTGGTCGGGACCTTGCCGCGTGCTCGTAGGTGGACAGGGCCGAGCAGTGTCAGCTTCGGGAAGCGGCAGCGGTCGGAGTGCCACTCGGCGACGTCTTCGTCGAGGTTCGGGTCGGTGGCCAGGACGCGGTCGCGTACGTCGTGGTCGAGGGTGGGCGCGAGCTGGTGTACGTCATCGGGAGTGGTGTCGGAGGCCGTCACGTACGTCGCGCTGGCAGCGGGGAGGATCGAGGTTTCCCCAGCGGGCTGGTTGTTGGAGGGCCGTTCGTGGACGTACTCGAGGCGCAGGGCGCCGGCGGCGTCGATGAGTGGCTCCATGCCGTCGGTCGCGTGCTCGGCGACGGGCATGGGCTGGGTGTGTGCTTCCCGGGTGGCCTCGACGATGGCGGCGCACATGGTCGCCTCATCCGTGGTGAGGCCGGCGGCCCGGAGACGTATCTCACCGAGGGCAGGGTGGGCGAAGGTCAGGTCTCCGGACGTGGTGACGGTGATGGTGTGGGCTCCGAGGTCGGCATGTGCGTCGAGGATGACGACGGCCGCGCCGGAACGTTCGGGGTGGGAGGAGACCGCCTTGGCGACGCGGCGGATCGGTTCGGAGTCCTCGACGGTGAGTACGACGCGATAGCGGTCGGGGTCGAAGCCGGGAAGTGCTCCGGCCGGGTCGAGCTCGGCGGCGAACTGGTCGAGGTGGTCGGTGTCAGCGCTGGGGTGGTGATACATGCGGATCGGGTCGAGGTCGGCTAGCTCGGCGGCGATGCCGTGGGTATGAACCTCCACGAGCATCGACCACGGGGTGACGGCCAACTCGGCGGCGAGGTGGCTGGCCAGAGCTTCGGTGCCATCGCGGTCCCCGGTCAGGGACGTGACGGCGGCTTCCTCGAGGTTGAGCAGCCATAGGTGCCCGTCGGCGGAGTGGCCGATGGAGGCGAGCAGCGGGTACGGGGCGATCTCGCCGGTGTCGATGGTCTCTGCGTTCGCGGGCGCTGTCCAAGTCGTCGCGTCTCCGGTCCAGGGGTGGGGGAGCAGGGCCGGTTCGGCGAAGTGGAGGGTGATCAGATCTGAGCCGAGTTCGGCGGCGATCAGGTGTGGTTGCTCGCCCTGGGGGAGCATGCGGAGGAGCAGGTCGAGACGCTGGATGAGCTCGGCGGGCTTGATGCCCTCGCGACGGAGGGTCATCTCGATCGGGCGGAGTTCCTCGGGGGGCGGGGCGATCTCGTGGCCGGGGAGACGGTAGCGGCGCTGGGAGCGGCGGTGTTGGCGTAGGACGAGGAAGAGGCCGCCGGCGAGTATGGCGCCGGCTCCGGACAGTCCGGGGAGCAGCCAGGAGGGCGCGGCGTTGGGGTCCTCGTCGACGCTAGCGCCGTGATCGGCTGCGATCGGATCTGGCGTGGAGTCGTGGCTTGGCGGTGCGGGCGTTGGTGTCGCCGTGGCCGGAGGCGGGAGAGTTGGTCTGGGGTCGATCGTCGGCGGCGTTGTCTGCGTGGGCGGTGGGACGCCTCGGGGCCGGGTCGATGGTGCTGGCTGCTCGGTGGCGGGGATGGTGAGCGTCCAGCCCGGGCGAATCAGGTCCGGGTCTGTGAGCCGGGCGCCGTCGGGTTGAACGGTGCTCGTGGAAGCCTCGAAGATCTCGGGGTAACGGTCGGCACCGTCGAGTTCCTCTTCGGCGATCTCGGCGAGGGTATCGCCGACTTCAACGGTGTACGTGTGGTCATCTTCGGGCGCTGGAACTGGCGCGGGGAGCCGGAGAATGATCCCCACGGTGAGGAAGTCAGGGTTGTCGCCGAGCGCGGCGGGGTTGAGGTCGACGATCTCGGGGTAGCGGTTGCCATCACCGAGGTGCGTCTCGGCGATTTTCCAGAGACTGTCGCCGCGCGCGACGGTGTAGGCGACGGTGGTCGGCCGTTCCGTCGCGGGATCCTCGAAAACCGGCGTCGGTGCGGGCGAAGCGGGTGCCGTCGCAGGAGTCGGGAGCGGCTCCGGTAGCGGAGGCGCGGCGGCGGCTCGCGCCGGGGCAAGCGTCGGAGCGACGGCGGGAACCGCCAGGAAGAGCATGGCTGCTGTGCCAACCAGTCGGCTCGCCGAAGCCTGCGGGAGCCCCGGGAACTGGGGTGCCCTGATGCCGCGGAGGACAGCGACGAGCTCGATCAGGATTGTGACGGCGTACCAGGCCCAGGCGATCCATGCGGCGAGCGCGATGGCCTGGAGAGCGAGGGTGCCGTCGTCCTGGCGGAGCAGGTCGCTCCAGGTGAACCCTTCGAGCGAGGGAATAGCGCTGAGGCGGAGCAGGACCAGCGGGGTGCCGATGATGAACACCAGAATGGCGAGGCTGGCGATCAGGCCGCGGAGTCGAGTGATCATCTGACATCGCCTCCCAGGGTGCGTACGAGCTCGGCGTCGGCCTTGCCGTGGACCTGGACCCTGCTGATGCCGATGAGGGTGAGGAATTTGGTGGTGTAGGAGTCGGTGACGCGTACGCCGATCTGGTTGCCCCGGACCCGGACGGTGCCGGTGGCGCCGGCCTGGTGGAGGTAGGTGCGGGCGGCGCGTCCGGCGGCGGAGGCGTCGATGTGGGCGTACCTGCCTTGGACGGCCGGCGCGGCCAGGACCTCCTCGGCCCCGGTGCGCGCTGCTTGAGCTGCCAAGTCGTGAGCACGCTGTTGGGCGTGAGCCTGCCCGCCGAGGTCGACAGCGAGGCCGACGAGGACAGTCATCGCGAATGCTGCTGTGGCCATCCAGACCGTGGCGGAGCCGTGCTCGTCCTTGAGGCGAGTGATCATGATCGCTCCCGCCAGGTGTCGAGCGGGCTGGACATGGTGGCGCGCACGACGCGAGATCCGGGAACGCCCGGCACGGACAGGTCGGAGAGATCGAGGCGGCAGGACACCGTGACCGTGACCTCGGCGGGCTGTCCGACCGGCACGCGGAAGGCGCCGGTGGAGACGGAGACTCGGGTGTTGCGGCAGCGGATCTGCTGGTTGCTCAGGCTGGTCTCTGCCTCACGGCGAGCCGCGAAGTCGGCGACGCCTGCGTCGCGCGAGATGGAGGCGGCGCGGGCGGCATCGGCTGCGGCGCTCTGGACGGCCTGGTGGGCGACGGCGAGGCGTCCGCCGACGATGATCATGCCGACGAAGAGGACGAAGGCGGGCAGGCCGATGGCGGCCTCGATCGCAGCGGACCCGCGTTCGTCGCGTACGCGGGCGCTCATCGGGCATCACCTGGAGCGGTGGCGCGTTCGACCTCGGCTCGGGCCTGCTGCCGGACCGTCGGCGCCCATCCGGGGATCACCGACAGGGCCTGTCCCCGGACTGTGACGACGGCCGTCGTCGGGGTGCGGCGGGCTGTGGCCGAGGAGGATTCCAGGGCGTCGCCGCCGACATCGGCGAGGTAGGAGCGTGCCGCGGCGACCCCGGCTCCGGAGGTGGCGTGCTGGGCCGCTGCGGCTCTGGCGCCTTCCTGCGCGGCGGCGATGGCGATAGTGCGGGCATGGTAGTAGAGCGCGGCCTGCATGCCGAGGAAGACGACGGCGAAGAGGGCGGGGAGCAGCACGACCATCTCGATCGAGGCTGCGCCGCGCTCATCGCGTACGCGCTTCATCTCAGGCATCGGGCGCGACCTATTGGAGCTTGCCGGATTCGGAGGTGACGTAGGCGCGGATGGCGGCGACGACGATGGCAACGATCGCGATCACTGCGACTGCCCACAGGACGTTCTCGATGGTGACCGAGCCGCGCTCGTCCTTCGGTTTCGGGGGCTGCAGAAGACCGGTGACGGCGGTGGTCATCAGGATGTAGAGACGGAGCATGGTGGTTTCCTTTCAGCCAGGAATCATGCGGAGCAGGGCGGGGGCGAGCAGGATCGCCATGAAGATCACCCCGAGCAGCGAGCCGGGGATGGACATGCGCTCGCCGATGGCATTGGCCTCGGTGAGCTCGTCGTTGAGCATCGCGGTGCGCATGGCGGCGGATCGGGCGCGGAGGGTGGCGTACGTCGCTGCTCCTTCCTCTCCGGAGAGGCGCATGATGTCGGCGAAGTCGTCGAGATCGGGGAGGCCGAGTTCTCCTGCCAAGGTGTGCAGGGCGTCCCACGGCGGGAGCCCGGACCATCTGGATCGGGTGAGCTCTTCGGAGAGGCGGGTGAATACCCACGAGTCGCCGACCTCGGCCGCGGCCTCCAGGGCCTGGCGTACCCCGGCGCCGTTAGTGCGCTCGAGCGCGACCAGTTCGACGTAGGCACCGAGAGCGCGGGTGAACTCCAGTCGCGCCTTCTTCGCTTCGTCGATTGCGTTGTAGTTGGGGAGGAAGAACATCACCACCGCCAGCGCAACGCAGGCCAGCGCCGGGACCGGGACGGGGAGCGGCATCCCGATAAGGCTCAAGAACGTCGCCAGAGCGATCGGGATGACGAACCCCAGCAGTGCGAAGATCAGCTTCTCGCCGTAGAAGCGGGCGAGCGGGATCCGCAGCAGCGCGAGTTCGCGGGAGGGGGTGCGGATCCAGAGGCTGGCTGGGAGCGCACGCATCGCCCAGACGCCGAGGCGCTCCTTGCCGGTGGCTGCTCCGGTGGTTGCGCTGGCGACCTGAGTGGGGGAGTCGGAGAGGCGCTTGAGCGCGTCGGCGAGGTCGGGGACGGCCGGGGTGAACCAGATAACGCCCATCGCGAGCCCGAAGCCGACGAGACCGCCAGCGAAGATCACCATGACCAGCTCGGGGCTCATGCCTGGCCTCCCGGGATCGCCTGGAGGGCTGCCGGTTCAGGACTCGTGGTCTCGCGCGTGTGCCCGATGATCCGGGGGATCCTGCGGCCCTCGGCCATGCGCCGCATCCATACGAGGGTGGCGACGTACGCGGTGAGCAGGAGCGCAAGGATGACCTGCCCCAGCGGGCTGGCGTAAGGGGCGACGTAGGAACCAGTGGCGGCGAGGATGACCAGGACCGAGACGCTGATGATGGTGACCCAGCGGGCGGTGGCACGTGGCTTGGCGCGGTCGGCCTCGACCTGGCGGCGGGCGCGTACGTCGGCTGCGACCGACTCGGCCAGCCCTTCGAGGACGGCGGCGAGGCCGGCGCCTCGACGGCGGGCCCCGAGGATCAGGTTGGCGGCGACGAGGTCGCCGGTGGCATCGTCGAGATCTTCGGCGAAGGCGCGCAACGCCTCCTCGGTCACCCAGCGAGCGCGGAGCCTCGCGACGAGACGACCGACCTCCTCCCTGATTGGGGTGGGGGTGGAGCGGAGCGTGTTGACGAGGGCCTGTTCCAGGCCGATGCCGACGGTGAGCACACCTGAGAGAGATCGGGTCCACTCCTCGAGTGCTTCAAGCCGTTCGATGCGTTCGCGGGCGTCGGGGGCCGAGAGTAGGTGGGGCAGGCCGACGGTGGCGATCGGCGCGATCACGATGGCGAGCGGCCAGCCAGTCACCAACCATCCGACCATGCCGACCCCGAGCCCGATCAAGACGAGCAGGCGCGTACGACGGGAGATGGTCGGCAGCCGGAGGTGGCGGCGTGGCGGCCCCTCGGTGGTCGGCACGCCACGGAGCTCTCGGAACAGGGCGCCCACGCCTCCGGCGAAGAGGGCGCCACCGAGCGCGATGACTAGGAGAGGGAGGCTCATTCGAGTCCTCCCTGAACCTGGGTGGTGAGGTAGCCGGAGAGGTCGAATCCGTGCCTGGTCAGGCGGCGGTATTCGTCGGGTAGCACGTGCGGCATCGCGGTGCCGTTGTCGTCGCCGCGGAAGACGTGAGTGGCGGCGAACCCGGTCTCGCGTTCGCCGGGTGCGAGCGCGATGATCTCGGCGACCCGTCTGGTGCGATGCGAGCCGTCTGGTCCGTCGGTCGACTCCAGGTCGAGATGGACGATCAGGTCGACGGTCGCGGCGAGCTTGGAGGTCGCCAGGTCATGGGTGACGTGCTGGCCGGCTTCCATCGCACAGGTGACGAGCTTGCGGACCGCGGCGATGGCGTCGGAGGCGTGTGTGGTGGAGATGGAGCCGGTGCCGGACTCCATCGCCTTGATCATCGCCCAGATCTCCTTGCCGCGGACCTCGCCGACGATCTGGCGTGAGAGGTTGAACCGGAACGAGTCGATCAGGGCCTCGTCGAGCGTGAACTCACCGGCCTGGCGGCCATCTGGTCCGCGCTCACCGGATCCAGGGCGGGCCTCCCACGCGTGAACGATCCGGTGCCGCTCAGGAAGCTGGTGGAGGTGGAGCTCGTACTCGGTCTCGAAGGTACCGATCGCCTCGCTCGGGTCGATCTCGCCGCACAGCGCCCGGACCAGGGTGGTCTTCCCTGCGCCTTGTGCGCCGGAGACGACGACCGACTTGCGTGCCTTCACCGCCGCTCGTAGGAACGAGGCTGCGACCGGTGTGAGCATCTGGCGGCGTACGAGGTCGTCGAGGGTGACCTCCATGAGGCGGTGGCGTCGGATGACGACCGAGGGGCACGGTGTCACCCAGGCCGCGGCCGCGAGGCGGGAACCGTCGTCGAGACGGAGATGGAGCCGGGGTTGGGCTTCGGAGAAGCCGCGTGCGTTGACCTCACTGCGAGATCCGAGGAAGACGAGGAAGTCGATGAGGTCTTGGTCGGAGTCGGCGACCGGCGAGCCATCGACCTGTGCGCCGTCGATCAGATCGAGGGTGACGTTGTCGTGACCGCAGATGATGATGTTCTCGACCCGGTCGTCCTCGAGGAGCGGCTGCAGCCGGCCGAGCCGGAACAGCGAGTCGAAGACAGCCCGTGCTGTGGCACGTTGACGGGGATGGGACCAGGACGGGTCACCTTGCTTGACTGCCTCGGCCATCGTTGCCTCGATCAGGTCCAGGATGACCGCGCGGCCGAGCTCCTCCTGCGCCGGACGGTCCAGCTGGGTCGCCTGGGCGGCGACTGCTCGGGACAGCTGATCTGATGCCTGCGAACGCAGGGACGCGACGATCGACCAATCGACGGCGTCGGCATCGATGTCCGGGACCTCGTGAACGGGTCGCGGCTGATCTGTGGACCCGGCTGTCGGGCGTTTACCGTTGGCCGGGTTGCCGTTGCCGTCCACGGGTCGAAGGTGCGGCGCGAACAGCGGCAGGCTGGTGATATCGGGGCGGTAAGGCTCCCAGCTGTCGGTCATCGACCGGCCTCCTTGACGAGTTCCTGCCGGGAGCGAGCGACTTCGGCATGGAGGGCCTCGATGGTGGCGCCGAGGGACCGGGCGTATCCACCGGTCTCGAACCGTTTGGGACGGGGTGTTCCCCGATGGAAGACGGCCGCAGCGACCGGATCGTCGACGAGTTCGGCGACGACCGGGATCCCCAGCACGCGAGAGACCTCACGGGCTGTGTATGGCTTACCCTCGCCGACCAGCACCAGACCGCAGCGACGCCAGCCCACGCCCGGCCGCGACACGGTCTCGGCCCGTGAGCGTGCAGCAGATATGGCGGGAAGGTCGGTGCGTATGACGAGGAGGGTGATGTCTGCGGCGGCAAGGAGCGGCTCGGGCGAGCCGAACAAGCCCAGGCGGCCGGCGTCGATGAGTACGTCCTGGCCGGTCTCTTCGAGGTTGGCCAAGACCGTGGCGAGGTTGGACCAGTGGTCGCGCAGTGCCGCAGCCTGCTGGTGGGTACGGGTGCCCGCAACGTAGGAGGCCGGGGTGTTGGGGATCGACCGGACGACCTGGGGGAGAGCATCGGCCAACTCGGTGGGGGAGAGCACGAGGTCGACCAGATCGGGGCCGGGCTCGGTGCGTCCTCGCAGGTAGCCGGCCAGGATCGCGGAGCCGCCGGTCGGGTCGGCCTCCACCACCAGCACTGGGCGCGGCCAGCCTATGGCTAACCCGAGCGTGGTCGTGGTGACCCCGGGCGACCCGGACGCGGAGGCGAGCGCGATGACGGCCATCAGTGCTCCCGCGGGTCGACCACGAGCGCCACGTCCCCCGAAGCAGCCCGTGCCGCGAGAGTGGAGGCGTCGGCGTACGGCACCAGCACGTTCACCACCGTCTCGCCGGAGACCTCATCGACCTGCGTGCCGACCACCTCGGCATCGGTGGTCAGCGGGGCACCCGAGGCGGGTTCCTCCCCCTCGGCGGGCGTGGAGACGATCCGCACCAGGTCGCCGTTCTCGAACTCGATGCCAGGCGCCTTCCCGAACGTCATCGGCACCCCGACGAGCGATCGGCCGGACGGCGGCCAGTCCTCCTGGGTGGTCGACGCCGGGGTCAGCAGACCGCCGGTGGCGATGTCGAGCGCAGCTCTCTTCCCGATCAGCCCGTGCAGGCTCGCGCTCGGCACGACCCGCACGGCCGAGTCTCGTGAGATCCGGGTCGTGGCCAGGTCATCGGCGGCGATCAGATCACCCTGGTGGATCGTCGTACGCGCCACCACGACCTCCTCGCTCGACGTCGTGCCCAGCCATGCCCACGAGGCGATGGCGGCGCCGACCAGCGTCGCGGCGATCGTGGCGACGATGTGGCCAGGTCTGCGCCGGATCTTGACCGGAGGAACGAGGCGGGGCGCGGTGGATTCGTTGCGACCGGTGAACCGGTTGTCGTCGGTGGCCTGCTTCGTCATGCTCGATCCCCGCTCCTGCGCCGCTCGCTACCTCACGAGCACCTGCGCTTCCCCGACTGTGATCTGCACCGAACGGCTCAGCCCGTTCAGTCGGATCGTCCCGGTCTGGCCCGCTCCCTGCCAGGTGATCACCCAGGCCGAGGTCGCCGTGACGGTGTACTTCCCGCCCAGCGTCCTCGAGGAGCTCAACGTGTAGACGTGGCCGCAGTCCGGCGACGACTTCTTCCCGTACGACGCCTGGTACGGCGTCCCGGCGGTGCGGCAGCGCACGGTGGTGCCGTCGCCCATGTTCCAGGTGATCTCGTGGACCCGTGCCGTCGCGGTCACCGTTATCCCACCGGCCGATGCCGAGGCCGTCGCCGGGCCGTACGTGTGGCTGTCCGGCTGTCGCGCCCACAACCAGACCGGCATGCCGACCAGACCGACACTGTTCTGGCCCGGCTCGGGGGTGATGCCGATGTCGATGGCGGACAGGTTCATCTGCTCCACTGCCATCTGGGCCACCTCGCGCGGAGACGGTCCGGCAGCTGCGCCCTCGGGCGGGTTTGCGGCCCAGATCTGGGTGAGCAGCGTCGTCTGGGGCTGATAGCAGTTGTAGACCCCGCCGTCGCCGGGTTCATGGCCCTGCCAAGCCGGATCGCCGGCCGCTGGCGGGGGGTCCGCCGGTTCGACGTAGCAGTTGTGGCCGTTGTGCCATGCGCCGTACGGGCTCTGGCACGGGACGGGGCCGGCCTTGCCAGGAGCTCCCTGCTTCGACGGATCGAAGTAGCATGGTGAGCCGACACCGGTGTCCTTCGGCCCGCCATCACCGGCAGGTTGCGTTCTCCCCGGCTCACCATCGGGGTCGCCCTCGCCGGGCACCTCGATGGAGATCTTGCACTGTCCGGTGAGCGGGTCGACCACCTTGCACTTCGTGTCCGCGTACGCGGCCCCGTAGCCAACCGCCACCAGGCCCGCCGTGAGGCAGACCAAGGTGAGCGCTCGGATCAGGCCTTGCATGGCGGCTGCTGCAAGTCCTCTCCTGAAGCGACGCGCCAACCCGTCAACGGATCGGTACGGAAGTGGTAGTTCGCCACAATGAAGCGGGTCCAGCCGAGGTCTGCCCGGTTCGGGCTCACCACCGACTTGCCACTCGCATCGACCAGGTCAGCGTCGCTCACGTCCCAGCACACGTCGACCGTGACAGTCGGGACGTTCCCGGCCTTCGGGTCAGAGTTGTCGAGGTTGACGTTCTCCACCGACGTCTTCGCCAGCCGGGTATCGCCGACCTGCGTCAACTTCTTCGACCGCTCATTCTCGACCAGGCGCTGGTCTGCGGTGAGTTGCGTGCTCGTCGCCACCTTCGCTAGCGAGTCGAGGCTCTGGCCCCGATCTTGGCGCAGACCGTCGAGGGTCTCGAAGTAGTCGAGAACCGTGTTGGTCGCGGCCGACGCCGCAGCGTCGGTGTCCGAGGTCGGCTCACTCGTCGGTTCAGACGAACTCTGAGCCGGCGGGGTCGTCGGTGAGGTACTCGGACCGTCCGTCTGAGCGCAGGAGGACACTGCGACCAGCGCAAGAACGCCAGCCGTGACAGTGAAGAGTCGTCGTAAGTAAGTCACAGACAATGCCTTCCTCGTCGAGCAGGTATTGGCTCGTCGAGGCCGAGCGCGATCACCGAGACCAGGCGGCCTGGATTGGCGCATCGTTCTATTAGGCACCCTCTTTACTCTTTACGCAACGGGTAATTCAGCTCTGAAGGGGGAGGATGGGTCGCGAACCGCTCGCCTCGGTCCATGTTCCGCCAGGGCGAGTCGGGTCCTCCCGCTTCGGCTACCTATGTCTCGCTAGGCGCTGAGGGAGCAGACTGTTTCCGCAGGTCAGCAGCATGCTCCCCTGGCATGAGGTAGCTGGGGGAGCAGGCCCGCGAATCGTACGTCGATGGCCAAGGTCCTGCGTCCCGCGCCGTCGCCACGCAGGGTTGCGAAAAATTCTTGCGCGTTGGGTCGTCTGTGTCCCATCCGAACCCGGTCGCCCGACCTCAGACGTCGCGAGGACCGCCCGAACGGTCTGTCAGTGCCACGGTGGTTACGGCAAGGTCGTACCGCGTTCATGGGTAGTTCGGGTCGTTCTTCACCGGTCGCTGCTCGTGGCGCGAAGTGTCGAGGCTATGCGTATCGGAACTTGGAACCTGGAGAACCTCTTCCATCCCGACGTCGCCAGTGGCGCGCCGAGCGGCATGGAGGAGTACGACGCCAAGCTGGACGCTCTCGCGGCGACCATCAAAGATCTTGATCCGTCGGTGCTTGCGGTGCAGGAGGTCGGCGACCCCGAGGCGCTGGCCGATCTCGTCGGTCGGCTCGGGGGAGCGTGGCATACCGAGTTGGCCGAGCCGGACGGTCGCGGCATCCGCAACGGCATCATCGCCACCGCTGCCCTCTCCGATGTCGAGCAGTTCGCGGACTTTCCCGACATCCTTGCGCCGATTCAGGTCCAGGACGACGGAACCACGATCGATGCGGTCGGGCGGCCAGGCCTGCGCGCACGGGTCAAGATCGGCAAGGTCGAGGTCGATGTGGTCTCGGTCCACTTGAAGTCGAAGCTGCTGTCATTCCCTGGCGGTCGGTTCAATTCGAAGGACGAGGGTGAGCGTGCTCGTTACGGTGTCTATGCTCTGGCGCGTCGTGCCGCTGAGGCCGCCGCTGTTCGTGCAGGAGTCGACCGGTTGCTCGACGGTGACGGTGAGAAGCGAGCTGTTGTGATCGCCGGTGACCTCAACGACGAGCCGCAGGCCGCGACAACCCAGATCCTGCTCGGACCGGGTGGCTCCGAGATCGGGACGCCCGGTTATGACCGCCCCGACAAGGGCGATGCGATGAGGTTGTGGAACGTCGCCCCGTTGATCCCCGAGGAGGAGCGGTTCAGCCGTATCTACCGAGGACGCCGTGAACTGATCGACCACCTCATGGTCAGCCGCGCGCTGACCGGCAGGATCAAGGGGGTCACCACCGGATCGGTCAAGATTGCCTCGGTCACCGACGACCCACGTGCCCGCAAAGATGCCGCCGGCTCCGACCACCGCCCCGTCGTCGCCACCTTTGACATCTGAGGCGTACGGAAGGCTCCTTGGAGCCGCTGGTGCTCCCCAACCTCTCAAGCAGCACACGGTTTGCAGATCGAGGTAAAGTGCAGCGAATCAACTCCAGGTTGACCGGGATCCTCCGGCGCGGAGGGATGAGTTCCCCAGTGCCGTCGATGGCGACACTCCGTTGTGGCTGATGGGGGTGGCGAACCGTCCAGGGACGTTAACTTGCGCTTGTCATTGCCGCATTGAAGTTTACGGCCTGGGGGTGCTGTGGTGGACGTTCCGGGCGTCGTTCCGCTGTCGTTGGCCGCCCGTGTGGTGTATCTGGACGAGCCGGCGGCTGTGTTTGATGCGATGGTGGTCGGCTGGGAGCGGCAGCAGAGGTCGTGTCTGCTGGGCGGTACGACGGTCGCTGCACGAGCCGCGTTGGTGCGCCGGTTCGCGGCGTTTACGGGCTCGCATCCGTGGATGTGGACTGCGGGGGGATGTGGAGGACTTCACGATGTCGCTGATGAGTGGGGAGGGGAGGTTGGCGCCGTCGACGATCCGCAGTCATCACCTGAGTCTCAAGCTGTTTTGCGACTACTTGGTTGACGGGCGTTATGACTGGGTGCGTCAGTGCGAGGTTCGTTTTGACCAGATCCCATCGCAGGTCTGTCACGACTTCAACACGGCCGCGCATCTGGTGGAGTACGAGGGCCTGCCCGAGCGACGTCCGTTCAACTACGATGAGTTGCAGACGTTGTTCGACTACCTCGATGTCAGGGTCGACTGGATCGCCAGGTCGGGCCGCAAGGGCGCCCTGGCGGCGCTGCGTGATGCGCAGATGGTCAGACCGCCTACGCGTTCGGGCTACGTCGCCGTGAGCTGTGTTTCCTCGATGTCGCCGATCTGCGTCCAACGCGTCGATGCCGCAGTGGGGGACTTATGCCGCGCTGCATGTGGGCTACGGCAAGTCGAGCCGGGGCAGTGCACCACGGCGGCGCGCGGTGCTGGCTGTCCCGGAGTTCGACTGGGTCATCGACGGTCTACGGCAATGGGTCGAACGGGCCCGTCCCCGGCTGGCTCCCGGGCAGCGGGGCGAGCTGTGGCTGACCGAGCGCGGACAGCGGGTGGCGCTCAAGACGATCGACCGCAGGTTCGCGTTGCTACGCGATGAAGCCGGCCTACCAGCGGACCTGACGTTGCATTGTTTGCGTCACTCCTACGTCACCTACCTGGTCGAGTTTGGCTACCCCGAGCGGTTCGTGACCGAGCAGGTCGGCCACTCCTACGCATCGACCACGGCGATCTACACGTCGGTGTCGAACGACTTCAAGACCAAGACCCTGCAGAGCGCGCTGGCACGGGTCTACCCAACCGTGCCGGGAACCGATGAGGATCCAAGGAAGGATCCGAAGAAAGATCTGGAGGAGGAGTGATGGCGGGCAACAAGATGGTGGCGCACTGGAACCTTCGCCAGGTCATGGCCGAGCGCGGGATGTTCGCCACGACTGACCTGGTCGAGCCGCTGCATCAGCGCGGGGTCGAGCTGTCGCGGCAGATGGTCCACCGGGTGGTGACCAAGGCGCCGCAGCCGATCAACATGGACCTGCTGGCTGCGTTGTGCGACATCTTGGACTGCACTCCCAACGATCTCATCGAGATGCGCGTAGTGGAGGCCGTGCGGCCGGCCGTGGTCAACGAGGCCGGTCCCGGGATCGGTGACCTGAGGCCGGTCCGGGTCAAGGTCCGTCGACCGGGTGAGTAATCCCAGGCAACCGGCCAACGAGGGCTGCTGGATCTGTGACAAGCAGACCAGTTGGCAGCGGTACGAGGTCCCACAGGGCGTACTGTGCCAAGGGTGCGGCCGGCGACAGCACTACCACCCGGCCCCGTTTCCGGTCTGTCGTGAGCGACGTCCCCTGGCGTGCCTTGAGGATGAGCTGGTCGTGTGCGCCGGATGTGCCGGGGGCGCCTTCGCCGTTCGCGTGCGCTGAGTGCGGGAGCGAGGAACACCTCTACGGCAGATTCCGGTGCGCCCGCTGCTTCCTGCGTGAACGCCTCACCGCGCACCTGAGCGACCCCGCGACAGGCGAGGTCAACGAGCAGTTGCGGCCCCTGTTCGACATGTTGATCAACTCCGATCGACCGCAGACCACGATCTGGTGGCTACGCAAGAAGCCCAGCGTCGGTGCCGACCCCTTGGGTCAGATGGCGAGGGGTGAGGTTGCGATCAGCCACGACACCTTCCGCACGCTGCCCCAGGACCGAGCACGTGGCTATCTGCGAAGCCTGCTCGCCGCGGCTGGAGTCCTCCAACCCTTCGACCCATACGTCGAAGGCATGGACGCCTGGCTCGAGGAGTTCCTGGGCGAGGTTCCCCAACACCACCGAGAACTCCTGCGGCGCTACGACCGCTGGCGCGTCCTGCGCGACATGCGACGAGCCGCGTCCGAGGGCGCCTGACCAGCAGCGTCGCCCACGGCGGCAGGCGTCGTGTCCGGGTCGCCGCGATGGTCCTGGCCTACTTCGACCAGCACAGGATGAGCGCAGCACAGGCAACGCAGGCACTCTTGGAGCGCTACATCACCGAGTCCGGGCTGGTGATCAGCGCCGAGCACGGGTTCATCGCCTGGCTGCGTGAGACCCGGATCAACACCAGCATCATGGTGCCAACCGCGAAGAAGCGGGCCGACCCGGAGATCAGCGTCGGAGACGATCACCGCTGGGTGATCGTCGAGCGGCTCCTGCACGACTCCAGCATCAAGCGCTACACCCGCAGCGGTGGCCTGTTCTTGCTGCTCTTTGCTCAGCCCTTGTCACGGATCGTGGCGATGAGAACCAGCTAGATCTACGACATCAAAGGCGTCTTGCACGTCACGTTCGCAACGATCCCCATCCCGATGCCGGCACCCCTGGACGCCCTGATCATCGAGCACCTCGGTGACCGCGGCATGAGCCTGCACGGCTCACGCGGTACGGGGTGGCTCTTCCCCGGCGGGCCGCGCGGGACGACACCTCAACACCGAGAACATCCGCGCCAGGCTCGTCGCGATCGGGATGAAGCCCTACGAAGGACGCAAGGCCACCCTGTTCCAGTTGGCAGCCGACATGCCCGCGCCGGTCCTGGGCGAACTCATCGGGATCAGCCACAACAACGCCGCCGACTGGGCACGCCTGGCCGCACGCGACTGGCGCAGCTACATCGCCGACTGGGACCGCTGAGCGCCGCTATTCGCCCCAACCGAATACGTCCCCTTCGCCAATTTAGGTCGTCATCGGTGCACGCCCGGTGACGCCTTCGAAGGTCGCCGGGTCCGCGAGATGGCGAATCAGGTAGTTCACCCACGCCTCCGTGTAGACGTACTGTCGAAAGGCCTGGTCCCAGACGCAGAACTGGCTCTTGGTGGCTTCAGGTTTGGCTGACGCGTTTGGAGGGCGGACCTCGTAGTGGCGCCACGCGCTCGTGTGATCGTTCACGCT
This sequence comes from Nocardioides sp. NPDC058538, assembly GCF_042719275.1. Taxonomy (NCBI): domain Bacteria; kingdom Bacillati; phylum Actinomycetota; class Actinomycetes; order Propionibacteriales; family Nocardioidaceae; genus Nocardioides; species Nocardioides sp. NPDC058538. The sequence continues at coordinate 281,625 of NZ_JBHXNY010000002.1, forward strand.
GAAGCACTGTCCTAGACCAGTGGCCACTTTCGAGGACACCTCGGCAGGTTTCAGGTGTCCGAGGTTGGCGACAGGTACGTGCTTGTCTCGGATGATCGTTTGCACATGCTCCATCGCGGCTCTTTGGTCTGAGTCGAGCTCCTCTAGTTTCACGAAGGTCATTGCCGCATCGGCTTGCGTCTTCGGTCCGGTGTGGGGGATGAGGAAGACTCGGAAGTCGAACTGGGGTGCCGATGTGACGGCCGGGTCTAGCTTGGCGTCGAAGTCTTGAACCCAGTCGAGTACGCCGCGCGGAACTCGCTTCCGGAGACCCTTGACTGCAGCGACGGCGTCGCCTGTGAAGGTCGAGATGAAGATGGGAAACCGCAACTCCTCGCCAAGTCCTTCACGCTCCCCGAACCACTCGGCGAGCGTCGCCTCGTAGTTCAGTACGTACGCCTGGGTTCGACCTGAGACCAGACCGGCGATGTCCTTCTCGTACCGATGCTCGATGATGTTTCGGAGGCCGACGAAGAAGTCGAGGTTCGAGCGACGAGGGTCACCGGCTGGCAGAAGTTCGGCGGCTAGATCGTGCAAGGCTTTCATGGTCCAACCGCCATCTTTGTGGCGTACGCGGTGACCACGCTTGTTTCGCACGTAGGGGTCGCCCCGATCCTTCTCGACGTTGGCCTGCATCAGGCGCAGCCATCCCATCGACATATGGACGATGAAGGCTTCGAGTTGTCGTTCGTGACCGGAGCGGTTGTACAGGTCGATGGCGAGCAGGGCCTCCTTCTTGGAGGCCTGCAGTTGGTGCCACCATCTCGGACGGGGAGGCATAGGACAGCCCTATCACCCGAGACGCCCGCGTGCCCATGGAACGACGACGGCACCATCAATCTTGGAGGCGACGTCGGAAATGGCAACACACCTCGATATGGAGGTGACGTGCGTGACGGTATCGATGCGAGTGATGACGGCAGGTCATGGGTACCGGTACCTCCTGCGCAGCGTCGCGAGCGGGGACGGTGACCGATCATTGTCGACGCCGCTCAGCCGCTACGACGGCGAGGCGGGGACACCGCCAGGACGTTGGACAGGGCCCGGCCTGGCGGAATTTGGGGAAGGGCGCCTGAGTGAAGGCGGCCAGGTGACAGAGACGCAACTCGCGCTACTGATCGGGCGCGGTCGCGACCCGGTCACCGGAGAACAACTTGGCGGGGCCTACCCGGGGTACAAGCCGCTGCGTAAGCGAGTCGAGGAGCAAGTGCGCGGGCTCGCCCAGGACCTTGAAGCCACGGTGCGGGCAGAGGACACAGCTAGAGCCGAGGCCGAGGAGGCGATGGAGCGGCGGAGGTGACCGGTTGTAGGCTTCGACTTCACTTTCAGTGTGCCGAAGTCGGTTTCGGTGCTGTGGGCGGTGGCCGATGCGAACGTGCAGGAGGTCCTCGTCGCGGCGCACCATGCAGCGATGGCGGAGGTTCTGGACTTTCTGGAGCGCGAGGTCGCCGCGACCCGCACTGGCGTCGCTAACCGCGGCGGCGCGGTTGCTCAGGTCGAGGTCGCTGGCGTCGTCGCGGCGGCGTTCGACCACTGGGACTCTCGGGCCGGAGATCCGCAGCTCCACACCCACCTGGTGATCTCGAACAAGGTCAAGACGTTGCTCGACGATTGTTGGCGAAGCCTTGACGGGCGGCCGATACATCATGCGGTCACCGCGCTCTCGGCGTACTACAATTCCATCCTCGCCGACCGCCTGACCGGCACGCTCGGCCTTGCCTGGGAGAGGGGGCCCGACCGCAATCCACAGTGGGAGATCGCCGGTGTGCCAGACGCTCTGATCAATGAGTTCTCTGCACGTACAAGGGCCGTCGAGGACGAGAAGGAGCGCCTGATCGAGGGGTACTTCGCTGCCCATGGCCGCAGACCGAGGAACGCGAGGATAGTCGAGCTGCGTGCGCAGACCACGTTGGCGACAAGGCCGGAGAAGCAGGTTCGGCCACTCTCGGGTCTCACTGCTCAATGGCGCACAAGGGCGAGTGGCATCATCAGCGGCGATCCGACAGTGTGGGCACGCGACCTGCTCACGGGGCATGCCGAAGTCCTGGAACCTGCCCAGGTCCCCGAGGAGCTCATCGCGCAGCTCGGTCGGCGCGTCGTCGCAGAGGTGGGGAAGGTGCGTACGACATGGAGGCACTGGAACCTTTGGGCCGAGGCGTCGCGACAGACGATGGGCTGGCGCTTCGCCGCGGCGAGCGATCGCGAGTGGGTCGTCGCAAGGTGGTCGAAGCAGCAGCGCATGCGTCGCTGACCCTCACGCCTGCCGAGTTAGCGCCTAGCCCTCCGGAGTTCCGACGTGAGGACGGAACTTCGGTGTTCAGACCGAGGCACTCGGCGACGCCCCCCGGGGAGCTCCTGCGCGGCGAGGAACAGCAGCGGAAAGTACGCGCCCATATTCAGGGTGCCGAGCACGAGGCTCTTCCACCACCAGGAACCGCGCGGCAGTTGCCGGGCGATCAGGAGCGCGATCAGTCCCGCCGGGAGCGAGCGCATCATCGCCGCGAACAGCGGATGGCCCTCCGGCAGCATGCGCGTGGTCACGATGTAGGTCGTGACCCACACCATCGGAACGATCGCCGTCAGCGCCGTCCACCCCACGCGATTCGGAGTTTCCGCAGGCGCGCTTTGCGGCGCCGAGGCAGGAGTCGTGGTGGTCATGCATCGTCGGCCGATCCCGACCATGAATCCAACAAATTGTTGCCATACCAGAAGTGCACTGAGATCATAGACGTATGGAGTTGCAACAGATGCGGTACGTCGTCGCCATCGCCGAGGAGAAGAACTTCACCCGTGCGGCCGAGCGGTGCTTCGTGGTGCAGTCCTCGCTCAGCCACCAGATCAAAGCGCTCGAACACGAGCTCGGCGTGACGCTGTTTGCCCGCAATAGCCGCCGGGTCGAGCTCACCGCCGCCGGTGAAGCGTTCCTCGTCCAAGCGCGGGCGAGCCTCGAAGCCGCGGAGCGTGCTGTCTCGGATGCCGCGGCGGCGAACGGGCACATCCGCGGCACCTTGACCGTCGGTGTGATCCCTACCGTGACCACGATCGACGTTCCGGCTGCGCTCGGGCAGTTCCACCGCGCCCACCCGGCGGTTCGGATCAGGCTCAGGGGTGGCGGCAGTGACGAGTTCATGGCCGCGATCGGTACAGGCAGCATGGACGTCGCGATCCTCGGCCTTCCCGATAGCACGCCGCCGACAGGTGTGAGGACGCGAGTGCTTGCTAGGGAGCGCCTGGTCGCCGTCGTCTCTGCCGAGCACCCGCTCGCCGGGCGACGCAGGCTCCGCCTGGAGGACTTGGCAGATGAAGCGTTCGTCGACTTCCCGGAGGGTACGCCAGGGCGGGTGCCATCCGACCTGGCGTTCCAGGCCGCCGGTATCCATCGTGAAGTCACGTTTGAGGCGATGAGCACCGACCTCATCCTCGACTTGGTGCGTCAAGGCCTCGTCATCGCACTGCTCTCACCAGCCGTGATCCCGGTCGGCAGCCACGATCTCCGCACGATCCCGGTCACAGCAGGCCCGACCCGCGTCGAGTACCTGGCATGGAGCAGCTTCAACCCCGCACCGGCAGCACAGGCGTTCCTCGACAGTCTCACGCGACCTCCGGTCAAGTATGCCGCTGACTTTACCGCTGTCGCGGGTCAACCACCGCGGTCAAGCGCCACCGGCACAAGACCTTAGCCGCACCGTCTCACTCACATTTTCGCTCTTCTTCTGACTGCATCAGTGATGCACGTATTTTACGGCGGGGCCGTAGTGCGCACCTCTCCTGCAAGGACGACCTTGCGGGAGGCGGTGAGCGGCGTGAAAGGCGGCGTGCCCTTGTTCCGTGGCAGCGGTGCTGCCGCGCGCCGGTATGTCGTGGCCGACCGCTCCCAAGCGGACGAGTACTACGTCGGCGCAGACGACGCTGTGGCCGAGTACAGCGTTATCGACAGCGCAGGTGAAGTCACCACGGCGCGGTCGCTCAGCGCAGACGAGTCCGAGGGATGGGTGGACTGGGTCAACCCCGACACCGGCGAGTCGATGGGCACCCCGCGCAAGCCGGGCGAGGTGCGTAAGGGGTCGCCACTGTTCGCGGAGATGACGTTCAATGCCCCCAAGAGCCTGTCGGTCGCCGCCGCGCTCCACCCGGAAGTCTCAGAAGCGCTCGGACGCGGCGCAGCAGGACGCGGCGCGGGAGATTCAACGGTTCCACGGCCAGCATTCCGTCACGCTGGCGGGGCCGCGCGGAGCGCAGGAAGTCCTGCCCATCGAGCAGATGCAGACCGTCGCCATCACGCACAAGACCTCGCGTGCGGGTGATCCGCACCGGCATATCCACTTCCAGATCGGCACCAGAGTATGGGCAGGTGGGAAGCGGCGGGAGCTGACCACAGCGGCGCTGTTCCAGCAACAGGGCGCGATCCGTGCTCTCGGCACGGCTGTGATTGCTGCGCACCCGCAGCTCGCGCAGACGCTCACAGACCACGGCCTGACCCTCGACCCCGTGTCTGGCGAGGTGACCGAGTTGGAGCCGTTCAATGCCGTCATGTCGAAGCGATCGTCGCAGATCAGACGCAACTTGGAACGCATGGAGACCGAGTGGGAGGCGAAGCATCCGGGCGAGACACCTGGCCCGGTGCTGACGGCGAGGATGCAGGACGCGGCATGGGCCTTCCAGCGGCCTGGGAAGAAGCCCGCCGACCTCGAAGATGAGCAGTGGTGGCGGCAGGAACTCCGAGAGGCCGGCTACGAAGCCGACCAGTTGCAGCGACCCGACGATGTTGCGACGGCATCGCTGGACGACCTCTCGGTGCAGCAGGTGGCGAGTCGTGCGCTGGATCGCTGTGCTGCTGTTGCATCGACGTGGACCTCGCACAGCGTGCGAGAGCACCTCACCCGCATCACCACCGAGGCAGGGGTGCAAGCGACCCCGGCGGACTTGCACGAGTTGATCGACCTCGCAACCGGGGTGGCAACTGGTGATTGCTTCTCGGTGCTGCCGCCGGGCATGGTGCAACCCGAGCACGTCGCCGATCTCACCAGTCTTGGCGTGGTCGCTGCCCAGGCTGCCTTGCGTGACCGCCTCGCTGCCGCTGCGCCGGGGCGGGAGCCGGAGCATCCCGACGTGGCCGACGCCGCGCAAGCAGCCGGGCTCGACGCTGGGCAGACCATCGCCGCCACCGCGGTCGCTTCGACCGATCCGCTGGTGATCGTGGAGGGCGCGGCTGGTGCGGGCAAGACCACCATGCTCGGCGTCGCTATCGAGGTTGCACGAGAACAGGGGCGAGCCTCACGGATGATTGCGCCGACGTTGCGAGCGGCGCAGGTCGCGCATGAAGAACTCGGCGTACCGGCAACTTCGGTCGCCGCGCTCGTCTATGCGCATGGGTGGCGATGGAACGAGGACGGCGTATGGACACGCCTCGCAATCTGGTCCGCCAGCCGATCCAGGCTGCCCAATGGCGCGACGAGATCGCCACTGTCGCGGCGTACCGGGGATCGCTACGACATCGCCAGCGAGCAGGCCATCGAACGTCGGGTCCGCTCCGCGGCTGAACGTGCAGACGCTCAGCACGCCCGCGCAGCGCTGAGGGCCCGAGCAGCGAGTGTGCATCCGGCGCACACTGAGCGACGGTTCTTTACGGATCCGCAGTATGACTGTCAGTCGACGTTGCATGACGCTAGGCCCCTCAGGTACCGATCCGCAGCACACCCTCGATAGAAGGACCAGGATGTCGCCTACCAAGATTGCCATCGTCTACTACTCGGCTACCGGCACCCTTCACGCTATGGCTGAACGGCTGGCGAGTTCTGCGCGCGCTGCGGGTGCGGAGGTGCGGCTGCGTCAGGTCGCAGAATTGGCACCTAAGGATGCGATCGCCACCAACCAGGCATGGCAAGACCACGTAGAGGCATCGGGACACATTGAACCCGCCTCCCCAGATGACGTGATCTGGGCAGATGGTGTTCTGCTCGGTACCCCGTCACGCTTCGGTAACGTGGCCAGCCAGCTGAAGCAGTTCCTGGACACTCTGGGACCGGCATGGTCGAACGGTGAGCTAGCGAACAAGGCGTACGCCGGATTTACCGCCAGCCAAACGGCTCATGGTGGGCAGGAGTCGACGCTGCTTGCGCTCTACAACAGCGTGTATCACTTCGGGGGGATCCTCGTTCCGCCCGGCTACACCGATGAAGTGAAGTTCACCGACGGAAACCCGTATGGGGTGTCCCACGTGACCGGTGGGTCTAACGACGTGCCACTCGGAACCGCCGAAGTCGCGGCGCTCTCGCATCTAGCTGAGCGCATTGTCGATGTGGCATCACGACTTCGGGTCGCCTGACAGTCGAGGCGAACCTAGGGACGTCGTCCTGGGCCAGCGCTCAACGCAACCAGATCGATCCTGTGATGGTGGAAGCGAAAGCCCGTCCGCGTATGCGAGCAGGCCATCCCGCCGACCCATTGCTGTATGTCCGCGCGGATCCGGTTCGGTATCCGGCACACACCCCGGGGCTTCGCGTGGAGTCTGCCCGCCGTCGACGAAGAAGGTGCTTTCATGACCCGTACGCAATTGCCGATCCGCCGCAGCGTGTCGGTCGGGACTGCGCGGTCCTATTGGATGCGGGACGCGCTCAGCCTCGAGACGGCGCAGGCCGATCCGGGCACCACGCTGACGGCTAGCCTTCGCGCTGACGTGTGCATAGTCGGAGGCGGTTTCACCGGCATGTGGACGGCGATCGAGCTGAAGCAACGCGAGCCGAGCCTCGACATCGTGCTCATAGAAGCCGACCTGTGTGGTTCTGGCGCCAGTGGGACGAACGCGGGAATGCTGATGAACCTCTGGCCCAAGATGCCGGCTCTTCTGAAGGCAGGAGGACCGACGGAGGGACTCGATGTGGCGCGCGCCTCCGTCGAGGCTATCGACTACATCCGACGTTTCTGCGTCGAGAATCGTATTGATGTGCAATGGGAGCCGAATGGTTGGCTGTGGGCGTCGAACAACCCCAGCCAGGACGGCGTTTGGGATGAGACGCTGGCGGCTTCCGTCGACCAGGCGGGGTCGCCTTTCGAAGAGATCGACTCGGTCACTGCTACTGCTCTCGCTGGCACTGCGGTTCGCGGAGGAATCCTAGACTCGACGTGTGTCGGTCTAAACCCAGCCAGACTGGCCCGAGGCCTTCTTCGGGTCGTTCGATCACTCGGTGTGATGGTGTTCGAGCACAGCCCGATGACATCCATCGATTCTGGAGGCGTTACGAACGTCGTGCGCACCCAGCGAGGGTCGGTGAGCGCAGACGCAGTTGTCCTGGCGATCAACGCTTGGTGCAGCGAGTTCCCTGAGGTGCGTAAGCACCTGGTCATGACGGCATCAGACAACGCGGTCGTTCGACCGCCGTCGGGGTGGGCCGAAAGCCAACGTACCAACGTCTCCGACGGCGGTCGACTGCTCGACTACTGGCGGTCGCTGGCGGACGGCAACTTCCTGTTTGGCAAGGCGGGGCTCGGTCTGGGCTGGGGTGCACGCGGGGCAAGCAGCCTCTTCAAGCCGATCCCGCGGCCCGGGCGTTTGCTCGACCAGATGGTTCGTACCGTTCCAGCGATGGCCGGTTCCCATGTCGTCTCGACGTGGCGTGCTCCGGTGGAGTACTCAGTCTCCTCCCTGCCGTTCTTCGGGGAACTGCGAAGCCACCCTGGGGTCTACTTCGGAACTGGATACTCGGGAGATGGCGTGGGTCCCTCAGTTCTTGGCGGTCAGATTCTGGCAAGTCTTGCGTTGAGGTCTAACGACCATCTTGCCTCGTCCTTCCTGACTCGATTGCCTTCTGGTCGCGGACTTCCTCCCGAACCGATCCGCTTCCTAGGTGGCCAACTGGTGAAGACCGCCCTGATTCGGCAAGACCGCGCCCATGATCTTGGGCGACGCGTCGATCCGCTGACTGCCCTTCTGACCCGAGTCGACCCAACCTCGTTCGTCGGGTGAGACCGAAAGCTTGCCGAGACGCCACGACCCAGGTGTGGGTCATATCGATTGACGCAGTCCGGTCAGTGGAGCATCGGGAACGTGACATGTGGAGGAGAAGGGGATGAATAACTTCTGGGATCCGGCTGCGAGCGTGGCCTCCCCAGCAGACCTGGCAGAACGGTTGTGCGCGACGGGGTATCTGTGTGATGAGACGCTTGCGACGGTGGGGTTCCTAGGGTTGCGGATGCAGAGGCCGTTACTGCTGGAGGGTGAGCCCGGTACCGGGAAGACGGCGTTCGCGGAAGGGCTGGCGGAGGCGCTGGAACTGCCGATGATCCGACTGCAGTGCTATGAGGGGATCGACGCGAGCCAGGCGCTCTACGACTGGGACTTCCCTCGACAGATCCTGCACCTACGAGCGCTGGAAAGCACTCGCGTAGCTACCGTCGAGCGAGCCGCCGACGAGGTGGAGAAGAGCCTTTTCGATGAGCGGTTCCTGCTCGCGAGGCCGCTGCTCAGGGCTCTGCGTGAGGCCCCCGCGGTGCTGCTCATCGACGAGATCGACCGGGCCGACGACGAGTTCGAAGCGCTCCTGCTCGAGGTGCTGTCCGCGTACCAAGTCAGCGTCCCGGAGCTGGGCACGATTACCGCAGTGACCCCGCCGGTCGTGGTGCTCACCTCCAACCGCACACGAGAGTTGCACGACGCGCTCAAAAGACGTTGTCTTTACCACTGGATCGAACACCCCACTCTGTCCCGGGAGGTTTCAATCGTCCGGTCCCGGGCTCCGGAGGTCTCGGAGAAGCTCGCCACGCAGGTGGTCAACTTGGTGCAGCAGCTGCGCAGTCAGGAGAGCTTGGTCAAGCCACCCGGAGTTGCCGAAACCCTTGACTGGGCCCGCGCACTGGACCGGTTGGGCACCTCCGAGGTCGACCTCGAGAGTGCGGCGGTCACTCTCGGTGCTGTCGTGAAGTATCACGAGGACACGGCGCAAGTCCGGGACGCCCTCGCCCGGATTTTCGCCAGCTGAGAACTGCCATGGAGCCGGCAATCCACCACGAGGCGGACGAGTTGCTCCTGGGATTCACCCGGGCACTCCGCTCCGCTGGCATTGGGGTCACCTCGGACAGAGCCCAGATGTTTTTGCGCGCCACCGCGCTGTTGGGCGCAGAGGACTCTCGATCGGCTTACTGGGCCGGCCGGTCCACGTTGTGCGCCGGGATCGATGACGTCGATGTGTACGACCGCGTCTTCGACGCCTGGTTCACGGGCGACAAACGCCCGATCACTGGGCAGGAGCCTCCCGACCTTCTCCCACCGCTCTTAGCCAATGCCGAGGACCTCGGCAGGGACCAAGATGGCGGTGCGGCCGACGACGAGCAGCGGCTAGCCCTAGTGAGCGACACCGAGGTGCTGCGGCATAGAGACATCGGCACCATGGACCCGGCTGAGAAAGCGCGCCTGGCCGTGCTGTTCGGCGCGCTGCGGCCGCGGCCCCCCCGACGTACCGCCAACCGGTGGACGGCCTGGCACCGCGGTCACGTCGATGCGCGGCGGACGTTGCGGGCGATGCGTGCGACGATGGGCGAGCCTGTCCCGATCAGGTGGCGCAACCGACGCGATCGGCCACGTCGGGTGGTGCTGCTGATCGACGTGTCCGGTTCTATGCATCCATATGCTGATGCGCTGCTTCGGCTCGCGCACACCTTCGTCTGCGGGGCGCGGAAACGGGCCGCCCACGAGAGTGGGGTAGAGGTGTTCACCGTCGGTACCCGACTGACCCGCGTGACCAGAGCCATGCGGCTACGGGATCCTGATCAGGCAATCCTGGCTGCCGGCCAGGCGGTTCCCGACTGGTCCGGCGGCACCCGGTTGGGCGACACGCTGAAGGTGTTTCTTGATCGGTGGGGCCAACGTGGCATCGCACGCGCGGCGGTCGTGGTCTTGGTCAGCGACGGTTGGGAGCGCGGGGGCACAGACGTGCTGGCCGAACAGATGCAGCGACTGCAGCGCCTCGCACACAGGGTGATTTGGATGAACCCGCACCGTGGGAAGGAGGCATACCAGCCCGTGCAATCAGGCATCGTGGCCGCCCTTCCCTACATTGACGACTTCGTCGCCGGACACTCGATTGCCACCTTCGCGAACCTGGTCGAGGTCGTCGCCCGCGCATGATGTCCTACCTACGCCGCGGGATTCCTCGTGAGCCGGCGTGAGGGTTACCGCGCCGGCCGGGGGGCCTGTCGGGAGGGCTTGGGATTCGGATCAAGTCTCAGTGGGCGAGGGGTCGGTAGAGCTCGACCGTTGGGACAGCGTACGCGCCGAAGTGGAGCTCGTTTCGGCAGGTGGCGGTGGAGTGTCGGACTGACGACGATCGGGGTTCCTCAACCTTCGGATGGTGACAGGCGTCACCATGAATTCGTCTGATACGTGCAACGACGATCCGGTGTCGGGTTCGCGAAGATGTGCTCCAGTCAAACGAGAGGATGAAGCATGGTGGAGAATGTTGACGTCGCCGTAGTAGGGGCGGGTTTCGCTGGCCTTCGGGCGGCCCGTGATCTGAACGAGGCTGGCCGATCTGTGGTGCTGCTCGAAGCAGCGGATCGGGTGGGTGGCCGTGCATACAGCAGGGAGTCGGCCACCGACCCGGGAACCGTCGTGGAGGTGGGCGGCGCCTACTTCCACCGGCACCACCACGGTCGGCTGGCAGCTGAAGTGGACCGCTACGGCGTCGCGACACAGCCGGCTGCGCCGTTCACCGTCTTCCGGAATCGCCTGGGCCCAGGGGATCACAACTCTGCCTTCCCGATCCCCGTAGGAGAAGCTGTCGAGGCAGAGCGCGTGCTCTATACCCTGATCAGGGACGCACATCGCATTGACCTCACGGCGGGGCTGGAGAACCAGAGTCTCGAGGACCTCGACATCTCGGCCAGGGACTACCTGGATAAGTTGGACATGCCTCAAGTCACCGGTCAGCTGTTGCGATCCTGGGTGTGGAACATGATGGGGCAGCGTCTGGAGGATGCTTCTGCATTGTGGATGCTGCAGTTCATCGCCTCGCACGGCTACTCCGTCCTGGGGATCGTCCTCTCACTCGATGAGGTGATGTCGGAGGGCACCGGAACGCTGACCTACGCGATGGCGAACGAAGTGGCTGACTTGCGCCTCGAACAGCCTGTTTCGGGACTTCGTCAGGACGCCGTCGGTGTCGACTTGGCGTATGGCGCGGATCGGCTCCTCCGGGCGGAGCACGTGGTGGTCGCGGCACCTCTCAACGCTATGGCCGCACTGCGGCTTGACCCACCCCTGTCTGGCCACCGTGCCGAAGTCGTCGCGGAAGGTCACGGTGGTCGAGGTCTCAAGTTGTTGATTCAGGTGAAGGGCGTCCCCGCCGGCATCTCGTGCACGGGAGACGGTATCTTCCCGACGCTCTACGACTACCTGCCGTCGTCCGACGGGGGCCGCATCCTTGTCGCCTTCACGGACCGGGACTCCTTTGACCCACGAGACGATGCGGCGATCGAGGCTGCAGTTCACCATTACCTTCCTGACGCGGTAGTCGTCGGAACCGACTACCATGACTGGACTGAAGACCCCTACGTATGTGCCCCTTGGGTGGCGCCACGCATCGGACAGGTGACGCGGGCTCACAAGGTCCTCAGTGAACAACACGGCCGTATCCACTTCGCGGGGTCTGACGTCTCCCTATTCTTCCCGGGTTACATCGAAGGAGCGCTCGAGACTGCTGATCGGGTAGTCGCGGAGGTACAAGGGCATACTGCCTGACGCCTCAGAAGTCAGCTCAACCCCTGAATCCTGAAATCTTGCTGGACCGCATGGCGCTGCAGCACGCGATGTGAGCAAGCCGGACCGTGTCGTGCTACAGGCCTTGTAGGCCGGGCGTCATTCAACTGATGGAGGAGGCCCAGACTTTGACGGTGACTTCAGTCGAGATCCAAACTGCCTCCTCCAGCCCTGGTCTCCAGATAAAGACGGAGACCAGGGCTGCGGCGAACCCCAAGCACTATGGCATGTCACTCTCCTATGGCGCTCTTGACCGCATGAGTTGCGGTGACGTAGTCAGATGGGGTTGGTAACCTGCAGGTTTGCCAGCGTGGGTGGCGGGTGCGGGGCCCTGAGGGGCTTGATGGAAGGTTTCTAACCAACCATCTGAAGCCTCTGCCACGTCCGCCGTGTCATCTTCGACCACGTCCGCCCCTGCCGACATCCGAGTTCGCGCAAGTCGCACTCGCCGGATGTTCTGGGCCCGATGGTGGCCCAGGGGTCGCGGGTTCACCGAATCGTTGAATGGGGCGCCGATGCCGGCGCGGGCGAGCTGGTCGTCAGCCGCGGAGGATTCGGTGTCATAGGAGGTCGACCCCGGTGCGTCCCTACATCTGCCTTCTGATGAGTTTCGTCCTGTTATAGACATCCTCGGTACGCCCGTCGGGGAACGGCATCGTCACCGCGGCGCTCGGCGCCGTCGGTCGGGACACCTGCCAAGCTCCGCTTGGCGGCCGCGACACGTCCGCTGGCTCCCGCGATCGAATGCACGAGAAGTCGGCACTCGTGGTCGCCGGCGGCATCGAGTACTGAGCGCACTACTGGCTCCCACCGGGCCCCTGGTGCGTAGGGAAGAATCGCGCTGTTCGCTCGGTAGCTTCTCGGTGTGCTGCGTTCGGGCTGAGACAGAGCGGCGACATCCAAGCTCCTTCGTGATCAAAGGGCACCCGATCGCGGGTCGACCGGCTCACGTCAGGGTGATCCGCGAGCGAGCGGGAAACCGTCGCCCCCCGACACCATGCCGCACGTGAGACGTCGCTCAGCGCCACCTGGTGCACCATCGTTCGCCGTCCATCTCGACTGGACCCTTGACGACGAGTCCAATCCAGGCCTACCTTAGCGGCGCGCCTCCGGATACGTTACCGGTAACGTATCCGGTAACGCTTCCAAGCCAATGCACATCAACTCGACGATGAGGGTTTCCATGTCCGCTCCTTCAGCCGCGCCCAACGCGGTAGCCACTCCCCGGCCCGTCCGCCCGACATTCATCGCGGTCTACGCGCTGGCCATGTTCGGCATTTGGATGTCGATCATGCTGCCTGCCTCGGTGACGCTCGCTCTCCGCATCTCGCAGATCGATCCCGATGGAAAGACGGCTAGCTACTCAATCGCCGCCGGCATCGGGACCTTGGTCGCCGTGATCGCCAACCCACTGTTCGGCCGACTCAGCGACCGCACGCGCAGCCGCTTCGGGCGGCGTCGCCCTTGGATCGTGGTCGGTCTGGCAGGCACGATCGTCGGAGCGGCGATCATCGGTCTGAGCAGCTCGTTCCCTCTTCTCCTGCTTGGCTGGGTCATCATGCAGGCCTTCGTGAACGCTGCGATTGCCGCCGTTCTCGGGATCGTGCCCGATCGGGTTCCGGAGAATCAGCAGGGTCTTGTGGGCGCTCTGAGTGGTACCGCTTCCTCGGCGGCCCTCCTCGTCGGCGTGCTCTTCGTACAGTGGTTCCCGGAGAACGTGCTCGCCCAGTTCGGTCTGCCGGTGATGATCGCGGTGCTGTTCGCGGTCGTGCTGATGGCTATGTTCCGCGAGGACGCCCCTGCCCCGAGCGACATCGCGCCGTTCAGCCTCAAAGAGTTCTTCGGCAGCTTTTATATCGATCCTCGACGTTCTCCCGACTTTGCCAAGCTTCTGGTTGCATTGTTTCTGATGAGTTGCGGGACCGGCGTCATCGCCACTTACGCCGTATACCTCCTACAGGACCAAATTCTGCCGCCTGATTCGGAGCTCCCCGATCTCATCACACTTTCCTTCGTGATTCCGGGTGCCATCGCATTTATCACCGCGCCCCTTGCTGGCATGGTCAATGACCGCTTCGGTCGACGAAAGCCGGTGCTTGGTATGGCCGCGCTGCTCATCGTCACCGGCCTCCTGGTACTCGCGTTCGCGACAACCGTTCCGATGTTCCTGGTGGGTTTATCGCTTGTCGCTGGCATCGGCACCGGTTTCGTCTATGGCAGTTACATCGGTTTCGCCGTCGCGACGATGAATGATCCCAACACGGCCGCTCGCGACCTGGGGGTGACAAACATCGCCATCACCCTGCCGTACTCGATCATGCCATTCATCGCACCGTTGCTGCTCGGCATTGGCGGCGGAACGAACTACCCGGCACTGCTGATCTTCAGTGCCCTGCTCACTCTTCTGGGAATCGCGCCGATGCTGCTCATCCGCTCGACTCGCTGACCAACCCGCTTCGAAGGAGAATCCATATGGATGGCTACCGCGATCCTGCGCTGCCGGTCGAGCACCGTGTCGAGGACCTGCTGCGCCGGATGACAATCGCCGAGAAGGCGGCCATGATGGTTCACCCGTCTACCTCGCCAGCCGCCGAGGGACTCACTGAGGCCGATGTCCTGGCCAGCGCATCGCACCACGCTGGCACGATTGGGATCACGCACTTCAATGTGCTCGGGGGTGAGGACAGTTCGGCTGTTGCCGCCTGGCATAACACACTTCAGGAAATCGCAGAAAGCACGCGGCTGGGAATTCCGATCACACTGTCGACAGATCCGCGGCATGGATTTCGTAGCAACCTGTTCACGGGGCAGTCGATGGACAGCCTCTCCCGCTGGCCGGATTATCCCGGCATCGCAGCTTCAGGCGGTCTTGGAGTCGTTCGCGCCTTTGGTGACACCATGCGCCAGGAACTGCGCGCGATGGGAGTTCGCGTGCTCCTCGGTCCGATGGCCGACATCTTCAGCGAGCCGCGGTGGTCGCGTGGGTCGGGGACATTTGGAGAGGACCCGGATCGCGTCGCTGAGCTGTCCGTCGCGTTCATCGAGGCCCTTCGCGGCGGGCGCGCGCTCGGCCCCGATTCGGTCGCCGCGGTCGTGAAGCATTTCCCCGGGGGCGGCCCTCAGCTCAAGGGCGATGACGCTCACGATCCACGCTTCCCTGAGCAGGTGTACCCCGGCGAGATGCAGGGACTGCATCTACGTCCCTTCGAGCGCGCATTCGCCGGCGGCGCCACACAGGTAATGACCTACTACGGCAAACCAGTCGGCACCGAGTGGCCAGAGGTGGGCTTTGCATTCAATGAGCCCGTCGTCCGAGATCTCCTCCGTCGGAAGCTCGGCTTCGACGGGATCGTCGTGACCGACTGGAACGTGCTCGAGCCTGAGTCGATCGGCGGGCTACGGTTCGGACCGAACGGATGGGGTCTCGAGCACCTCACTCCGGTGGAGCGCGCGGCAATCGCGATCGATGTGGGCGTGGACCAGTTCGGCGGCGAGCGGAACCCTGCTCTGATCGAGGAACTCGTAGAAACCGGTCGGATCGCCGAGTCACGGATCGACGAGTCGGTTCGTCGACTGCTGAAGGAGAAGTTCCGGCTCGGGGTCTTCGAGAGCCGTCGGGTCGACGTTGAGCACGCTCGCGCAGTCTGCGGATCCGCTGAGTTCGCAACTCGAGCGGTACGCGCCCAGGAGCAGTCCTTGGTTCTGGCGTCCGACAATGCCCCCCTCCTTCATCTCGACGCTAGAGTGATGCTGGAAGGCGTCGAACCGCAGGCTGCGATCGCCTCCGGTCTAACCCCCGTCGGCGGCCTCAGCGAAGCAGATGCGGTCGTGGTGCGCCTAGCCTCGGTCTTTCATCGAGGTGATGACGCCGTGGATCTGGCCGCGTGATTCTCGATGGGGTGGGCGGTCTCGACTTCAGGGGTGCATGAGCGGCCG
>NZ_JBHXNY010000003.1:0-37119 GCF_042719275.1 Nocardioides sp. NPDC058538
CGATACAGGCGAAATCTTTCTCGATCGGGTGTCGAGTCAAGGATGGCCGAAGGCCACCGCGCAGCGGCGCCCGAAGGGCGTCCTTGACGCGGCGCACGATCGAGAAACACTCAAAGCAAGGGTCGGCGGCGAACCTCAGAAACGAAGACACGCTCGCCTAAGCGAGCTTTCCCGAGGAAGAACCGTGTTGGTCTCGACACGCCTCCGCCTAGCGGCTCCGGCGGCTCGACCAGCGGGGACAAGGCGGCTCCGGCGGCTCGACCAGCGGACCGGGACGGCTCCGGCGGCTCGACCAGCGGAGCGGGACGGCTCCGGCGGCTCGACCAGCGGGGACAAGGCGGCTCCGGCGGCTCGACCAGCAGGCAGAACGGCTCGACCAGCCGAGCAAGCGACTCCGGCTCGACCAACAAGCGAGCGGGGCCTCGGCCACGAATCCACGGCCGAGGCCCCGCTCTATCCCCATCAGGCCGCGGTACAGGTCGCGGTCGGTGTCGCGGTGTTCCCGCCCGAGTAGAGCGTGACGCCGAACTGGTTGCCGTTGCCGTTCGGTGTGGCGGTGAGCGTTCCCGACGTCCCGGAGACGGTCGCGTTCCAGGCGTTCTGCAGGCTCTGGCCCGAGCCCGTGCTGATCCGGACCACCCAGTCGTCGGCGCCGCTGACGGCGAACACGGTGTTGAACCGGTCGTTCCAGGACTCGGTCCGGGTGACACTCACCGTGCAGCTACCGGCCGGCGGGTTGGACCCGCCGTCGGCGGTGTTGAGCTGGTCGAGGACGTAGCCGTAGGCCAGCTTCTTGTTGCCGGAGCCGTCGAAGAGCAGCGGGGTGTCCGAGGCGCGCCAGGAGTCGGTGTCGCGTACGCCCCAGACGGTGATGCCGGTGCAGCGGGTCACCTCCATGCAGGCCTGGGTCACACCGCGGAACTGCTCGGCCTGCGAGGTGCCGGACCCGGCGATGTCGAGCTCGGTGATCTGTACGTCGACACCCAGGTCGGCGAAGTTCTGCAGCGTGACGTGGTAGTTGCTCGGCACCGGGTTGCCCGAGTTGAAGTGGGCCTGGAAGCCGACGCAGTCGATGGGTACGCCGCGCGACTTGAAGTCGCGGACCATGTTGTAGACGGCCTGCGTCTTCGCGTGGCTCCAGTTGTCGGTGTTGTAGTCGTTGTAGCAGAGCTTCGCGTTCGGGTCGGCGGAGCGGGCGGCACGGAAGGCGGCCTCGATCCAGTCGTTGCCGGTGCGCTGCAGGTTGGAGTTGCGGCGCGCCCCGGAGGAGCCGTCCTCGAAGGCCTCGTTCACCACGTCCCAGGCGTAGATCTTGCCGCGGTAGTGGCCTGCGACCCCGGCGATGTGGTTGAGCATCGCGCTGCGGAGCGAGCTGCCCTCCATGTTCTGCATCCAGCCCGGCTGCTGGGAGTGCCAGGCCAGCGCGTGCCCACGGACCCGCTTGCCGTTCTGGATGGCCCAGTTGGCGATCTGGTCCCCGGAGGAGAAGCTGAACTGGTTCTGCGACGGCTCGGTCGCGTCCATCTTCATCTCGTTCTCGGCCGTGATCATGTTGAACTCACGGTTCGCGATGGTCGTGTACTGCGAGTCGGACATCCGACTCGCGGCGATGGCGGTGCCGTAGTAGCGGCCGGACTCGGCCGCGGCTGCCTGCAGGGTGGAGCCGTCGGCCCGGGCGGGCCCGGCGACGGCGGTGATGGCGATGCCGCTGGTGATCACCAAGGCGGCGAGGGTGGTGAAGGCGGCGGTTCCTCTGGCCTTCATGGCACGCAGGGGTCTAACACGAACTCGGGTCATCATCGATCCTGTTCTCCCGGAATGAAAGGTGGTCGGTGTACCTCAGAGCTCGCGCGAACTCGCTGGAAAACGTTATCGACATCGTTTTACAGAGTCAATGGTTTCGGTCGAACTCACGTGACCTACCTCACACAGGATTCCTGTATCCGGCCGCCCGACGGCGAAGCCGCAGCATCATGGCAGGCTTCGACACGTGCCCTTCACCCACCGCACCGCGACCCGAGAAGACATCCCGGCCCTGACGGCGATCATGAACACGTCGATCGGAGAGCTCCAGAAGGGCTTCCTGACCGCGGCCCAGATCACCTCGAGCCGAACCGTGATGGGCATCGACACCCAGCTGATCGAGGACGGCACCTACTTCGTGGTCGAAGAGGACCATCAGATCGCCGGCTGCGGCGGCTGGAGCAGAAGGGCGACGCTCTACGGCGGCGACCACACCCCGGGCCGCGAGCCGAAGCTCCTGGACCCCAAGACGGACCCGGCCCGGGTGCGGGCGATGTACACCAACCCGGCCTTCGCCCGACGCGGCGTGGGCAGGCTGATCCTCGACCTCTGCGAGCAGGCGGCGGCAGCGGAGGGCTTCACCACCCTCGAGCTGATGGGCACCCTCTCCGGCGAGCCGCTCTACACGGCGTACGGCTTCGAACCGGTCGAGCGGATCACCGACGACCGTGGCGGCGCACCCGTCCCGCTGGTTCGGATGCGGAAGAGCATCTGAGCCGGCGACCGGCCTATCCGCCGAGGCGCTCGACCTCTGCGGCGGCGGAGTCGCGGGCAGCGGCCGTCTCGGTCACCGCGGCCTCGGCGGAGTCACGGGCATCCTCCGCGTCGGTGAGCTCGTCCTCGACGTCGGCGGCGGTCGACTCCAGGTCGGCCAGCCGGCGGCGTAGGTCCTCGATCTCCGACTTCACCTGGAGCGACCTCGCCTCGATGTCCTTGAAGGCGGACATGGCCTTGTCGCGCTCCTCCTCGGCACCGGACAGCGCGGACTCGGCCTCCGTGAGCGCATCCCGGGCCTCGTCGAGCGCCGCAGTGTCGGGCAGGTCCGGGACCGCCCGCAGCGGCTCCGGGGGCGGCGGGACGACCTCGGGTACCTCGAAGCCCAAGGCGTCCGGCAGCGCGACGGCGTCCGCCGCGTTCACGGCGTCGATCCCGGTGGCGGCCAATGCGGAGACGAGCAGACCGCTGCGTACGGCCTGGGCGACGGACTCGTCGATCATGGCCGCGGTCAACGTCGCCTCGACCTGGGTGGCGACCGCCTCGGTCACCCGGAGACCGTGCTCGCGCGCGAGCCCGCGAGCGCGGGTCGTCACCGCCGCCGTCAGCTGGCGCCGCTGTTTGGTGAGCTCCCGCAGCTGGGCGGCGTCCATGCCCGTCTGCGCCTCGCGCAACAGGGCACCGACCGAGATCACCTGCTCCACCTGCTCGGTCTCGTAGCGCACCAGCAGGTTCACCACCCACGCTGCCGTCGAGGGCTTCTTCAGCGCCTTGACCGGACCCGCCAGGGGCATGCCCTTCAGGGCCTTGACCCGTGCGTCGCGTTCCGGTGTGAAGTCGGCCAGCGGCAGCCCGTAGAGCTCGGCAGCGATGTCGAGCAGCTCGGGGGCAGGTGCGTCGTCGCTCATGTCCGCCATCTCAGCACGTCGCCGACTACCGCGTCAGCAACCACTCGTCGTAGTCGGCGGCCTGTCGCTTGTGGAGCTCGCGCAGCGCGTCGTCCTCGACGCCGAGGAACGACAGCCCGAGACCACCCAGGGCTGCGCGCCACTCCTCGAAGTCCCGCAGCTCACGCGTCGCCGCCCCGGATCCGGTCCGCGTGTGCCGGATCGAGCGAACGGTGTCAGCACCCGTCGCGTCGCGACGCTGCACGACGAGCTTGCGAGCGAAATCGCCGTCCGGCGGCGTGGAGAGACGCACATGCGACGCCTCGATCGCCTCCTGCGCCACGTCGCCTCGTACGAAGCTCCCGTTGAAGGAACCGTGTGGATCATGGTGGAAGGTCCATCCCGACTCCCCCACCCGCGCCAGCCTGTAGACGAAGCCGGACTGCCTGAAGTGCCCGTCGACCAGCGGCAACGGGTCACGGAAGCCGTCCCCGTAGCCCACGTCGGCAGCCCACCGGCCCGCCGGGTTCGATGTGGTCGGCAGTCCACGGACCTCGATCGCCAGGTGGTCCAAGGTCCCCGAAGGACCGGTCGACTCGAGCATCTGGCCAAAGCGGCGTACGACGTCGAAACCGAGCTTCTCCAGCACCAGCGAGAAGACGCCGTTGTTGTGGAAGCAGTAGCCCGCGTTGCCCCCGGCGGCGACCCGCGCCAGCGTCACGTCCGGGTCCACCGGATCCGGCGCCCCCGCAGCCCCGATGGCCGCAAGCATGATCGACAGGTTCTCGTAGGGAAGCGTGTCGAGATGGCGGTGATGAAGATCGACAAGCGTCTCGTACGTCGCCCCCGGCCGCCCTTCGATGCCGAGCCGTCGCAGATAGCCTTCGATCATCGCTCATACCTCCCGTGCCGGTGGACCAGCGGGTCGGCGTCGTCACCGACCTCGAGCGCCACGATCTCGCACGTCGCCAGAGCGGACCAGCCGATTTCCTGCATCGACACCAGTCGGACGCCCGCCCAGGTCGGCGCGTCGGCGAGCCGACGGCCGAACTCGGTCGTCTCCCACGACCCGGAGCGGAACGCGCCGCCGGGAGCGGGAGCGGTGCCCCCGAACGCCTCGGCGAGGTCGCGATGGCGCCAGTGGAGCAGCGACACGACCCCCACGCCGGTCTCCTCGAGCTCGTCGCGGAGGTCCGAGTCGGGATCGAGCAGACCGAGGACGGCTCCGGGCGACCCGTTGGCCACCATCAGCGAGGAGACCGTGAGCCCGGCCCAGGAACCGGCAGCGCCGGAGGTCCACAGCGACACCCGCCCACCCAGACGACCGCGCAACCGGCGTACCGGATCCTCCGGCGTCGGGAACGGGTGGGACGAGTGGATCGTCAGGCTACGTCCTTAGTAGGTCCAGTCTTGGTAGGCCCGGTCTTTGCCGACCCGGAGGACTTCTTCGTGGGCTTCTTGCCGTCGGCCAGCTTCTTGGCCTCGGTGGCGTACATGTCGACGTACTCCTGACCGGAGAGCTTCAGGATCTCGTAGACGATCTCGTCGGTGATCGCACGCAGGATGTAGCGGTCGTTGGTCATGCCCTCATAGCGCGAGAAGTCCAGCGGCTTGCCGTAGATGACCCGCGGGTGCACGAGCTTGCCGAACTTCTTGCCCGGGGGCGCGATCACGTCGGTGCCGATCACGGCGACCGGGATCACGGGCGCGCCCGTGTCCAGAGCCAGTCTGGCGATGCCGGTCCGTCCCCGGTAGAGCCTGCCGTCGTGGGAGCGGGTGCCCTCGGGGTAGATCCCGAAGAGCTCGCCCTCGGCCAGGACCCGCTTGGCGGCGATGAGCGCCCCCTCGGCGGCGGTGGCGCCACCGCGGTCGATCGGCACGTTTCCGGTGCCCGAGAAGAAGATCCTCTGCAGGAAGCCCTTCGGGCCCGTTCCGGTGAAGTACTCCGCCTTGGCCACGAAACGCACCATCCGCTTCATGCCGAGCGGCATGAAGAGCCAGTCGGCGTAGGAGAGGTGGTTGCTGGCCATGATCGCCGGGCCTTTGCGCGGGATGTTCTCCGTGCCCTCATAGGACGGCCGGAAAACCGTTCGCAGGAGAGGCCCGATCGCCACCCACTTCAAGAACGAGTAGAAGAGCTTCGTCGACACCCCATCGCCTTCCCTATTTGCCTTCGACCGGTCAGCCTATAACGAGACAGGTACTTCTACTCCCGCACCCTGTCATGAGATCCGGCTAGGCTGGAGAAGTGAGGGAGCGTCAGCGAGTGAACCGAGGCAACAACACGCCGCCGCGTCCGTACTCTGGCGCTTGCGCTACGGAGGTGGCGGCGTGAGCGAGCGAGACGACCGGCCCGAGGACGCAACCGGGGCCTCCGACGACGCCTCCGTGCCCTCGGAGGGCCAGCCGTCGGACGACGAGGCATGGCGCGAGATCGTCGAGAACTACGGCGACCGCCCCGCCCTCGAGGAGGAGCCCGTCGTCCGCGATCTCTTCGAGAAGAAGATCGACATCGTCGAGACCGTCGACGAGCCGGACGCCTATGACGACATGTGGCGCGACGATCAGGAGGGCTACGTCCCGCCACCTCCGCCGCCGCTCCCGAAGCCGACCCCGGCTCGCCTGCTGGCCTGGATCGGGGTGCTCGGCGCACCGGTCGCCGTGCTGGTCCTGATCGTGGTCACCCAGATCACCGGCCGGCACTTCAGCAGCTGGGTCATCGGTGGCCTGGTCGCCGCCTTCCTGGCCGGCTTCGTCTACCTGCTGGCGACCATGCCGTCCGAGCCCCGCGACCCCTGGGACGACGGCGCTCGGGTCTAGTGGCGCGTCCAGGACGCGCCACTAGGGCTCGCCGGTCAGGCGGCGGGCCAGGATGCTCGCTCCCACGACCCCTGCCTCCGCACCGAAGGCGGTCGCCACGATCTGCGGCACCTCGCGGTGGAGGCGGCCGACCAGCGAGGCCTCCAGCGCCGTGCGGGCAGGCGCGAGCAGCAGGTCACCCGCGGTGGAGACTCCCCCGCCGACGACCAACAGCTCGGGGTCGAAAGCGGCCACCAGGCCGGCCATCCCGACCCCCAGCCACGACCCCACCGACTCGTACGCAGCCAGCGCGAGCGCGTCGCCGCGAGCCGCGGCGGCGGTGACCGCCGGGCCGGTGATCTTGAGCGGGTCGCCCGCGGCCAGCTCGTCGAGCGCGCAGCCGGCGTACTCCTCGGTCTCCACGCGGGCGCGCACGAAGGCGACCAGCGCGTTGCCGGAGGAGTACTGCTCCCAGCAGCCGGTGAGGCCGCACTCGCACGGGAGCCCGCCGGGCACGACCTGCATGTGGCCGAACTCGCCAGCCATGCCGTTGCGACCCCGGACGACCCGGCCGTCCAGAACCACGGCACCGCCGATGCCGGTGCCGAGGGTGATGAGCAGGGCCGAGTCGACGCCACGGGCCGCGCCTAGCTCCAGCTCGGCCAGCGCGGCGCAGTTGGCGTCGTTGTCGAGCGCAACCCGAGTGCCCCATCGCGAGGAGAGCCTGGTCAGAGTCGGCTCGCCTCGCCAGGGCAGGTGGGGAGCGAACATGACCCGCTCCCCGGCGGCGTCGACGAACCCGGCGGCAGCCAGGCCGACGCCGGCGACGGGCCGGCCGGCGGCCACCTCGGTGACCGCCTCGGTCAGCGCGTCCTCCACCAGCTCCAGCTCGACCCGGCGTCCGGGCGTGCTGCGCTGAGCGGTGCGGAGCACCTCTCCGTCAGGCGAGACCTCCGCCGCGAGCACCTTGGTGCCGCCGATGTCGACACCGATGTGCAGGCTCAAGCCGCCACCTCCGTAGCGCAAGCGCAATCATACGGACGTGGCGGCCTGAGATTTATCGTCGTTCGCCGGCGCTCGCTCACCTGTGATGGCTCACTTGCGAGCCAGGTCCGCAGCGCCGATCAAACCTGCCTGGTTGCCGAGCGTCGCCTTGCGGACATCGAGCATCGGCCGGTGTCCGCGGCCCGTCAGCTGGGCCTGGAAGGCACGCCGAGCGGGCCCGAGCAGCAGGTCGTCGGCCTCGGCCACTCCCCCGCCGATGGCCACCACGGCCGGGTCCAGCACGGCGGCGATCGAGGCGATCCCCTCGCCGAGCCAGATGCCGAGGTCGGTCAGCGCCTCGATCGCGAAGGCGTCCCCGTCGCGGGCCGCCTCGGTGATCAGCGGGCCCTTGATCTTGTCCAGGTCACCCTCGGCCCGGTCCAGGACGTCACGGGCCAGCAGGGAGCCGCCGCGCGCGGCGGAGCGGACGTTGCGCACCAGGGCCGACCCCGAGGCGTACTGCTCCCAGCAGCCGCGGTTGCCGCAGCCGCACAGGTGGCCGTTGGGCACGACCCGCATGTGGCCGATCTCGGCGCCGACGCCGAAGGCGCCGCGGTAGAGCTCGCCCTCGAGCACCAGGCCGCCGCCGACACCGGTGCCGACGGTGACCAGCATCATGTTGTCGACCTCGGCACCCGCGCCGTACTCGAACTCACCCCACGCGGCCGCGTTGGCGTCGTTCTCGATCACGACCGGCAGCTCGAGGACCTTCTCCAGGCGCTCCTTGAGCGGTACGTCGCGCCAGGCGATGTTGGGCGCGAACATGACCGTCGAGCGGCCCTTGTCGATGTAGCCCGCGGCGCCGATGCCGACACACTCGATCGGGTGGCGGGTCTTGAGCTCCAGGACCACCTCGATGATGGCGGCCTCGATGGCCTCCGGGCTCTTCGCCGGCGACTCGACGCGGTGGTCCTCGATGATGTTGCCGTCGTGGTCGACGACGCCGCCGAGGATCTTGGTGCCTCCGACGTCGACACCACAGGCGAGCTTCTTCGCCGTCGTCATACCTCAGCTCCAGCCGTCGAGATCGATCCGGTCGACCTTCTCCGAGCGTCGCGACCAGTCCCGGGTCGCATCTTCCTCAGCCCGCACGCCATCACCGTGAGCATCCTCGTCTTCACTAGGGCCAGCACCCGGACTCGTGGCCGCCGCGTTGAGCACCGTGACCACGGCCTGCATCAACGATGCGGCAGCGCTGGCCAGGTGCACCTTGACCTCCGGACTCGACTCCCGGAGGACATGTACGGTACGGCACAGCGGGCAGTAGGCACACTCCGGTGCCCCGGTATCGAGATGCTCCCCGACCGCCTCGGTGACGTGGCCGATCCGGGAGTCCTTGGCCCACTCGCCGATGGCCTCCATCAGCCGGCCGAGCTCCTCGGCGGTCGACCCCAACGGCTCGTCCGCCCACTCGTGGCGCTGCTCGCTCACGCGACCACGTCCGTAGCGCGAGCGCGAGGATACGGACGCGGTCGCGTGTTGACCTGATGGCTCGCTCGCTGACGCTCGCTCACGCGACCACGTCCGTAGCGCGAGCGCCAGGATACGGACGCGGACGCGTGTTGACCTGATGGCTCGCTCGCTGACGCTCGCTCACGATCACTCACTCTCGGTGTTCGTCGTCTGACGAGAAAACGTTACTCGCAGCTCCCCGCCCTCGACCCGCGCCCCGCTGACGCGCATCCGGGCGAGCGCGGCGGGAAGGGTCAGCAGGCGCCGGTAGGCACCCACGGTGATCGCCAGCTCGTCGCCGTTGCGGCCCAGCTGGACCTGGTCGCGCTCGACCCACTGGGCCAGCCCGGGCAGCGCCAGGTGGACGATCGTGGTCTCGCCGGTGGTCTCGGTGCGGAACGGAGCCGCGGTCTCCGGAGCAGCGAGCGGGTCGACGCTGCCCGACCAGGCGTACGCCGCCTCGGCGACCTCGCGCAGGTCCTCGACTCCTACCGGCTCGGTCGGCCGGTAGAACGAGCGCCAGACCGGCAGCCCCTCGAAGGAGGCGCCGACGTCGCCGAGCACGTCGTCCTGGGCCTTGACCCAGCCGGCGCGCCAGTCGTCGGAGCCGCCGGCCGGGAAGATCCGGTTGGCGACGACACCGTCGACGCGGTAGCCGTAGAGGGAGAGCGTCGTCCAGGACCGTCGTGCCTCGGCGAGCACGACCCGCTCGGGGGTGAGCACGATGCGTACGGACGCCTCGGGGCCCGTCAGCAGGGCACGGACCTCCGCGAGCTCGTCGTGGAGCCGGACCAGGGCGTCGAAGACGGAGTCGCCGGGCATCGGCACTCCGGCGGCCTTGGTCAGCACCGGCTTGAGCGCCTTCACCATCTTGCGCTGCACCGGGAGGATGCGCTCGAGATACCAGCCCAGGGCCTCGGGAAGCGCGAGCAGACGCAGCGTCTCGGCGGTCGGGGCGCAGTCGACCACGATCGTGTCCCACTCCCCCGAGACCGCCATCCGGCGCAGCTCGAGGAGCGCGAAGACCTCCTCGGCCCCCGGGATGATGGTCAGCTCCTCGGCCGCGATCCGGTCCACTCCGATCGTGTCCAGGACGCTCAGCAGATAGCCCTGCACCTCTGCCCACGACTCCTCGAAGCGGCGCTGGGCGTCGACGTGCTGGACGTAGAGGTGCTCGGTGACCTGGACGGGCTCCGAACCCAAAGCGCTCTCACTGTGCCCATCGGAGATGGCGAACGCATCGCCCAGGGAGTGGGCGGCATCGGTCGAGAGGACCAGGGTGCGCAGGCCGCGGGCCGCGGACATCGCCGCGGTGCCGGCCGAGACGGTCGACTTTCCTACGCCGCCCTTGCCGGTGAAGAGGAGAATTCTCACGAAGGCGTGCCCTGCTTCTCGACCCTCTGCTTGAGGCCTCGCAGCGCGGTGTCGATCAGGACCTTCTCGCCCTTGCGCTTGAGCATGCCGATCAGCGGGATGCTCAGGTCGAGCGCGAGCCGGTAGGTGACCTCGGTGCGACCACCGAGGTCACGCAGCACGTAGGCGCCGTCCATCGACCGCAGCAGGTTGCCCTTGACCAGCGACCAGGTCACCTGGCGGTCGTCGTCCCAGTCGTACGCCAGGGTGTATTCGTCCTTGATCGGCGCGACATCGAGCACGAACCGGACCTGCTCGCCCCGCCCGTCGACGCCGGTCTCGAGGACGCTGACCTCCTGCATGCCCTTGGCCCAGGCCGGATAGGACTTGAAGTCCGCGATCACCGCCATCACTGCCGAGGGCGCGGCCTCGATCACGATCGTCGAGGTGGTCTGATCGGCCATCGGTGGTGTCCTCACTCCCTGACTTGCTAGGTGCCAAGGAGCGTACCGGATAGCATCCCGGTGAAATGGTCGGGCTGTGACGGGGGTAACCTCCGGTTCGTACCCACCTACCATCAGTATGCGGAGGCCCTTGTGCGCGAGTTCTCCACGCCCGCGACGTACGTTGTTCCCCCCACCGGCAGTCTGAGCGACGATGTCGTGCGCAACGCCGCCGAGGCACCCGATGCCGCCGTTCTCAGCCGGCCCGGCGCGGACGGTTCCTGGGTCGACGTGACGTCGTCCGAGTTCCTCGCTGAGGTCTCGGCGGCCGCCAAGGGGCTGATCGCGGCTGGTGTCGGTGCTGGGGACCGGGTCGCACTGCTCTCGAAGACGCGCTATGAGTGGACGCTGATCGACTACGCGATCTGGTTCGCCGGCGCGACGACGGTGCCGATCTACGAGACCTCCTCGGCCGAGCAGATCGAGTGGATCCTCCAGGACTCCGCCGCGGTGGCGATCATCGCCGAGGACGCCGGCCACATGAGCCGGATCAGCGAGGTCCGCGCCGGCTGCGCCGCGCTCAACAGCGTGTGGTCGATCAACGACAACGCCGTCGACCTGCTGGTCAAGCTCGGCGCCGACATCACCGACGAGCAGCTCGAGGCCCGCCGCAGCGCAGTCACTCCCGACGACGCCGCGACGCTGATCTACACCTCCGGCACCACCGGCCGCCCGAAGGGCTGCGTGCTGACCCACGGCAACTTCATGTTCGAGCTCGGTGTCGTCGTCGACTCGCTCGACGGCCTGTTCAACATCGAGGGCCGCAGCACGCTGCTGTTCCTCCCGCTCGCGCACGTCTTCGCGCGGATCATCCAGATCGGCTGCATCACGTCCCGAACCCGTCTGGGCCACACCCCCGACATCAAGAACCTCGTCGCCGACCTCGGCACCTTCCAGCCGACCTTCGTGCTGGCCGTGCCGCGGGTGTTCGAGAAGGTCTACAACACCGCCTCGCAGAAGGCCGTCGCCGACGGCAAGGGCCGGATCTTCGACATGGCCACCGAGGTCGCCATCGAGTACTCCCGGGCCACCGAGACCGGCAAGGCGCCGTTCCTGCTCGCCGCCAAGCACAAGCTGTTCTCCAAGCTCGTCTACGGCAAGCTGCTCGCCGCGCTCGGCGGCAACTGCTCCTACGCGATCTCCGGCGGGGCTCCGCTCGGCGACCGCCTGGGCCACTTCTACCGCGGCATCGGCGTCACCGTCCTGGAGGGCTACGGCCTCACCGAGACGACCGGCGCGCTCACCGTCAACCTGCCCGAGGCGTTCAAGATCGGCACCGTCGGCCGGCCGATTCCCGGCACCTCGGTGCGTGTCGCCGATGACGGCGAGCTGCTCTTCAAGGGCGGCCAGGTCCTGAAGGAGTACTGGCAGAACCCGGCCGCCACCTCGGACGCGAAGACCGAGGACGGCTGGTTCCACTCCGGCGACCTCGGCGAGGTCGACGACGAGGGCTTCGTCAAGATCACCGGCCGCAAGAAGGAGATCCTGGTCACCGCCGGCGGCAAGAACGTCGCCCCGGCCGTCCTCGAGGACCGCCTGCGCGCCCACGTGCTCGTCGACCAGTGCATCGTCGTCGGCGACGGTCAGCCGTTCATCGGCGCGATCGTCACCATCGACCCCGAGGCGCTACCCACCTGGGCCGAGGCCAACGGCAAGTCAGGCAACATCGAGGACCTCGTCGAGGACGAGGACCTGCGCGCCGCCATCCAGAGCGCCGTCGACGACGCCAACAAGGCCGTCTCGAAGGCGGAGTCGATCCGCAAGTTCGCGATCATCCCCGAGTCCTGGACCGAGGAGGGTGGCCAGCTCACCCCCAGCCTCAAGCTCAAGCGCAACGTGGTCATGCGCGAGTTCAGCCACGAGGTCGACGCGCTCTACAGCAAGTAGGCTCGGCCGTTTGTCAGTCGAGGACGCGGTGGGCGATCGCGATGCGCTGCAGGGTGGTCGGGTGGGAGCCGAACCACCACTGCGACCAGGCCTGCGGGGACGGGTCGGAGAGCGAGCGGGCGCCGAGGTCGTGCTGCAGCCGGATGAATGACTCCAGGTCGCCGGTGGCGTGGAGCGCGTCGACGTCGGCGCGGGCCTCGACGTGCCGGCTGAGACCGTTCTGGATCGGCATCGCCAGCACGCTGGCCAGCGCGAAGACCGCCATCAGCATCGGGACGGCTTCGGGGGTGGCGTACTCGTCCTGGCGCCGGTAGGACAGCAGCAGGCCCAGCAGACCGACGCCGGCGACCGCGCCGGCGGCGCCGATGACCGTGCCGACCAGGACGTCGTCGTGCTTGGCATGTGCGAGCTCGTGGGCGACGACGGAGAGGACGGCGCCGCGCGCGGCCGCACCCCGCTGCGAGTCGACGAGGTTGTCGTAGAGGACGACTCGGCGGGTGGAGCCGAAGCCGTTGACGTACGCATTGAGCGACGTCGTACGCCGGGAGGCATCGATCACCAAGACGTCGTCGAGCTCGACGCCCTCACGCTCGGCGATCGCCATCACCTCGGTCCGGAACTGGCCGCGCGGCAGTGGCTCGAACTCGTTGAACAGCGGCTCGATGACGACCGGGTAGACGAACGAGCCGACCACCACCAGGGCCGCGACCAGGGCGGCGGCGACGGCCGGCCACCAACGCCGGGCGAGGCGGATGCAGGCGAAGAGGGCGAGCAGCGCCACCGAGGTGGTGACGATGCCGACGACCTGGTTCAACAGCGAGTCGCCCAGCCAGGGTCCCCACGCCTGCCGCGAGAGCCCGTAGCGCATCTGCAGCCGGTGGATGGCCACCCCGAACGGCAGCGTCGCGATCCAGCCGAGCACCGTGACCACGGCGACGGCGAGCACCACCCGGAGCAGCCACGGCCCACGCAGCCGCGCCACCAGACGCCGGCCCAGCGACGTGAACCCGAGCACGCACGCGACCACCAACGAGACGACCAGCGAGGCCCTGCTGATCCAGCGAGCGGTGCCGGAGTAGGCCAGCATCCGCTCCAGCTCCTCGGGCGTGAACACGTCACGCTCGTCGGGCAGGTCGAGCGCGCCGCCCGGGTAGGGATGCCACGGGATCAACGTCCAGGCGAGCACCACGAACGCCACCGCCCCGAGGACGAGAACCACCCAGGACGTACGCCGCGTCGCACTCACTTCTGCCCCGTCATCGAGCCGAGTCTGACAGATGGGTCCGCCAGCGGGCGGTCAGCTCGTCCTCCCCGAAGCCGAAGCCGGCCTGCAACGCCTTCTCCAGGCCGATACCGCGCCCGGTCTCCTCGTAGAGGTCGACCAGGGCCTGCTCCCCGCCGGCTTCGGCGAGCACCTCGCAGGCGAGCCAGGCGGCTTCGTACTCGGCGCCGAAGTGCTCCGAGCGGGTGTTGAACTCGGCCTTGCCCGGGAGGTGGTCGGGGGCGCCGTTCTCACGGACCTGGGCGATGATCTGGCCGGCGGTCTTGGACAACGGCAGCTTGGTGTCGCGGAGCGCGACATAGTCGGCGAAGCCCTCGACCAGCCACATCGGCCGACCGGTGTTGGTCGCAGCGTCGGTGGCCGCGTGAGTGGCCTCATGGGTGATGACGATCTGGGCGCCGGGGGCGTCGAGATCGCCGATGACGCCCTGGTTGACCCACACGTGCAGCGGGGTCCCGACCTTCGTGGACCCGTCGACGGTCGCGGTCACCGCCGCGACGGAGGCGTAGGTGCCCCGCTGCGCACCGAGCGCCGAGTCGAGGCCGTTCGCGGGCACCTCCAGGACCAGGCGCGGGTCCTTCCAGGCGATCACCTTGCGGACCCCGGCGACCGCCGTGGTGGCCAGCTCGGCATATCGGTCGGCGACCTCGGCCGAGGCCTGTGCCACCACGAGGGTGGAGCCGGTTCGGCGCACCTCGACCGGGCCACTGAGCCACAACGGCAGCCGGGTGCCCTGGGCCGCCGAGAACCCGGTGATCGCGCCCTCGGCGTCGAAGCCGACCTGGAGCTCCTCGGTCAGCGTCGGGTCGCCGGGGGCGCGCCACGACATCTCGACGTCGGCCGTCCAGGAGCCGTCCGGGTCCACGTTGCCCGACTCCGCGACGTATCGCGCGGTGACGTCCCCGATGCCGATGGCCCGGGCGTTGCGCACCGCCACCGAGGCGGCGTCCTCTCCCTCGGGCTCCGCCCCGTCACGTACGCCCTCGACCAGCTCATCCAGCGAGGCCCGGGCACCTTCGGTGTCGGCGCGCACGACCGGCGCGCTGCTCGGCGTCGGCGCGACGTACTCGCCCCCGCCGGTCAGTCGCCAGCCGACGAACCCGGCGAGCAGCATCACCAGCACGAGCCCGGTCCCGATCAGGGCAGGGCGAGAAAGAAGAGAGCCGACCGTTCGCACCTGCGAACGATCGGCCTCTTCGGGGTCTTGGGTCAAACTCAGTCAGACTCAGCCCGGTCGGACGGCACCCGTGTAGGGCATCTCGTCCATCGGGGAGACCTTCACACCGGTGCTCGGGTTGGACGCGTGCACGATCATGCCGTTGCCGATGTAGATGCCGACGTGGCTGATCGGGCTGTAGTAGAAGACCAGGTCGCCGGGGGCGAGCTGGTCGCGCGAGACCTGGGGTCCGCTGCTGTACTGCGCCGAGGAGGAGTGCGGGAGCCCGACGCCGGCCTGGCCCCAGGCACCCATGGTGAGGCCCGAGCAGTCCCACGACTCGGTGCCGGTGGCGCCGTAGACGTAGGCGTCGCCGACCTGGGCGAGGGCGTAGTCGACGGCCGCCTTGGCGCGGCCCGAGGGCGGCGGCAGGTTGCCCGGGATGCTGGTGTCGGTCGACTGGAACTCCTCCAGCTCATCGGCCTCCAGCTCGTCGAGCTCGGCCTGGGCCGCCTCGTACTTCTTGTCGATCTCGCTCTTCTTCTGCTGCATGGTCGTCTTGACCTTGGCCATCTGGGACTTGGCGTCCTCGGTGGCCTCGCGGCGGACCTGGAGGGCCTCCGCCTCGGTGTTGTACCGAGCGAGCAGATCGGCCTGCAGCGCGTTGTAGGACGAGACGGTGGAGAGACCGGCGAGGAACTCCTGCGGGTCCTCGGAGGTGATCACCTGGCCGACGGCTGAGACGTCGGAGCCCTCGAACTGCCGCAGCACGGAGTCACGGAGCTCGGCACGGATCTTGTCGAGCTCCTTGCTCTGACGCTTCTCGTCGGAGCTGAGGTCGTCGAGCTGGTCCTTGAGGTCCTGCAGCCGCAGCTTGGCGTTGCTGTAGTCCTCGTTGGCCGCCTCGGCCTGGGTGTAGAGCTTGTCGACCTTCTTGCGAACGTCGTCGATGTCTGGGTCTGCCTGGGCGGGGGTCGCTGCGGGAATGATCCCGGCGACACCGATGGCGGCGATGCCGGCTACTCCGGCAATGAGTCGCTTCCGGTCGCGTGTCACGAGCGGACGGTCTCCTTGTGTAGTCGTTGACGCCTACCGGGTGAGCTGACGGGTTCAGGCACGACCTGCCCTACCACCGCTCCTCGATCTGGTCTCCCAGATCGCTCTTGCGGCGGATACACCCCAGATGATCGTTGTGGTTCCCCGGCTCCTGGCCCGCCCCGAAGCGGGCCTGGACTAAGCGCGACACTCGCGTGGGCCGGTTGACCCACTCCCACGAGCGCCAAGTTCCTGCGCACACTAGCCGACGGCATCCCCCACCTGCCAACCACCCACGCCCAAAAGTTTGGCTACATGCCCTCCACCATGCGCAGCGGCGGGACCAGTCCACCATCGGCCAGCACGTCGAGCACCCGGCGCTCGTCGTCCTCGATCAGCTCCGGCGGCGGCCCCAGAAGCACGGTGACCACGCAGTCGTGGCACGCCAGTCCCCGCACGAGGCAGGTGTCACAGTCGATTCTCGTCGTCATGTTGTGACGGTCTCACCGAGCACCGACATTTTTGCTTTCGTCCGGTTGCGTCCGGCGTGTCACCACCATCGCAGCACGGTATTCGAGGCGGCGATCGCGGACCGGGTCCCTACACTTGGAACATGGAGGTCTCCGCGTACGCGACGCTCCCCGACACGGTCCGGGGGCGCATCGTCGCGCTCACGGCCGGGGTGCTTCCCGACGTGGCGCGCCTGCCGCCCGCGCTCAAGCGGATCGCGGACTTCGCGCCCGCCCGGCGGGCCAAGGCCGGCGGCGCGATGATCGCCTCGGTGCTCGAGAGCGACGACGAGGTCCGGGAGAAGGTCGGCAGCCAGCTGCGACCGGCGTACGTCTCCGAGGGCTCCTCCGACGTGGTCCTCCCCGAGGATCCGACCGAGGCGGCCGCGGTCGCCTGGCTCATCCGCCCCGACGGCTGGGAGGTCTCCCTCAAGGAGGCCCTGGACCGGCTGGAGGCGGCCGCGGTGCCGGTGGTCGACGCCGAGGTGGCCCGGCTGCGCGGCAAGCTCGCCGCGGCCGAGGGCGAGCTTCGCGAGGTGCGTGCCGACCGCAAGGCCCGCCTCGACGACCTCAAGGCCGACAACACCGCCCTGCGACGCAAGCTCGGCGAGGCCCGGGCAGCCGCCCGCGAGGCCGGCACGGGGCTCGACGATGCTCTGACCGAGGCCCGCACGGCGCTCGCCCGCGCCGAGGACGAGCTCGCGGCACGTGACCGCCAGCTGCGTCAGCTCCGCAGCCAGATCGACAAGCTGGAGCGCGAGGCCGCTGCCGAGCGGCGTACGTCCAAGATGGACCGCGAGGACGCCTCGCTGCGTGCCCGGTTCCTGCTCGACACGCTGCTCGACGCGGCCGGTGGCCTGCGTCGCGAGCTGGCGCTGCCGCCGGTCACCGGCACCCCGGGCGAGCGGGTGGAGGCCGAGCTGGCCTCCGCGGACGCCGCCGCCGGTGCCGGGGTCACCAGCAGCGCCCACCTCGAGCAGTTCCTGGCGATGCCGCGGGTCCGGCTCATCGTGGACGGCTACAACGTCTCCAAGGCGCTGTGGCCCGACTCGGCGCTCGATGCCCAGCGGCTGCGGCTGCTGCGGGCGATCGCGCCGATCGCCGCCCGCACCGGCGCGGAGACGACCGTCGTCTTCGACGCCCACTCCGCATCCGTACGCCCCACCGCGGTGCCTCCGCGCGGCGTCAAGGTCCTCTTCTCCCCCGAGGGCGTCATCGCCGACGACGTCATCCGAGACCTCGTCGACGCCGAGCCCGCGGGCCGCGTCATCCTGGTGGCCACCGACGACGCCGAGGTCGTCAAGGACGTACGCCGCGCAGGCGCCCGCACCGTCCCGCTCTCCTCGCTCTCGCCCCTGCTCGGTTGATCCAGCAGGCTTCCTGCGCCACACCGGCCTGATTCGATAGGTTCTCCCGACGTTCGAATCATCGGGAGTGGGAGACCAGCGCGTGCGGCACACCCTCAGCGCGATCGCCAGGATGATCCTGTGCGCCGCGGGATTCGTGATGTCCATCTACGGCAGCGTCCAGCTCAATGCCCTCAAGTCGCCCGGATTCCGCGAACTGCTGCACGAGTCGAGCTTCTGGGTCGCGGCCGTCGGGGGCCTGATGACCGCGATCGCCTTCGAGGCGATGCGGCGGGCGCAGGTGCCCGTGGCGCCCGCTCCGCAGCCGGCTGAGCGCGTCCCGCCCGTCACGTCCGTGGCCCCTGATGAGCCGTCGAATGAGCCGTCGAATGAGCCCGCGAAGGACGAGAGGGACGAGCGACCCGCCGATCAGGCCGACAAGCTGAGCCTCGTCGAGGTCGTCGGCCTCGCCGCGGGCGGCGTCATCGGATCGGGCTGGCTCCTGGCCGTCCCCACGCTCCACGAGAGCCTGGGCGAGGCCGCGCTCCTCGGCTGGGCCGCGGGCGGCGTACTCATGCTCACGATCGCGGTCGTGATGGTCGAGTTCGGGCTCATCTCCCAGCGCACCGGGGGGCTGCTGTTCCATCCGCACGACGCCTTCGGGCCGCTGGTGGTGATCATCCTCGCGGCGTCGCTGTGGATCTCGTACGCCATCAACCCGGCCGCCCAGGCGGCAGCGGCTGTCAACGGGCTGGCCGAGATCGTCCCCGCCCTGGCCGGTGACGGCGGGCTCACCGGGATCGGATCGACCCTGGCGGTGCTGGTGACCGCCGCGATCATCGCCTTCGTCCTGCTGCCCCGGCGGCTCGTCCTCCGCACGAACGCGGCCCTGACGCTGCTCAAGATCGCCATCCCGGTGGTCTTCGTGGTGTGCCTGGCGCTCGCCGTCCCCGCTCCCCTCACCGGCCCGGGACCGGCCGCCGGACCCACCTCGACCGGCGTGCTGAGCGCACTGATCACCAGCGGCGTGATCTACGCCTACATCGGCTTCCAGGCGCCCCTGGACGTGACCGGCGAGGTCCGTGGCGGCCGTCGCGAGGTGGCCAGGCGGGTGCGCTGGGCGGTCTACGGCACGGTCGTCGGCTCGTTCCTGCTCTACTCCGCCCTCCAGCTGGTCTACGCCGAGCACATGGCCGGGTCCGGGGCCGAGCACGGCACCTCGTACGCGCGCCTGACCGACGCGGCCACGCTGTCCGGAGCGCCGCTCGACTGGCTGGTCGTGCTGGTCCGGATCGCCGCGATCCTGGCCCCGATCGGGTCCGGCATCGTGTTCACCTACGCCCTCAGCCGCGAGGTCTACGCGCTGAGCGCGGAGAGGTACGTCCCCAGCGGCCTGCACGAGCCGAGGGCGTCGCGGCTCCCCGGCCGTGCCAGCGACTCGTTCTGGCTGATCCTGCTCGTGAACCTGGTGCTCGCGCTGGTCGTCCTGGTCGCGGTGGGCGGCGACTGGCAGACCATGGCCGTGCTCAACACGATCCCGATCCTGATCCTGTACGCGGTCACCTGCGTCGTCCTGGCCGTGCGCTCCGACCTGCTCGGGACGGGTGCTCACCGACTCCTCCCGTTCGCGGCGTACGCGGCCTTCGTCGCCATCGCGCTGGTCGTCAACGAGTCCGCGTGGGACCGGGTGTGGAAGGGCGTGGCGGTGATCGGCTGGGGATCGCTCGTCCTGCTCGTGCTCCCCTGGCTCCATCATCTCCGGGTGCCCGGCCTGGGCTGGTACGACGCGAAGAACCACGGCGCGCGCCTGGTCTCGCGCGACCCGGCGAACCGCCCGTTCGTCGTGCTGGCGCTGTACCTGGTCGCGCTGACGCTGCTGAGCGCCGTCCGCCACCGGATCGACGACGACTCCGTGTGGAGCGTGTGGAGCCTGCGCGCCCTGGTGATGATCGTCGCCTCGGGCGCGTTCGTCCTCCTCGTCGGCGCGGGACGTCGCTACCTCAGGCAGACCCGGCTCACGACGACCCGGCCCTGACCCACTCGGCCTCCTCCTCCTGGCCGGCGGCGACCAGGGCCTCCACCACGGCGTCGACGCGGGCCCGGTCCTGCCAGCGCCCCACGGAGCGGCGCAGGACCCCGGCGCGGCTCGCCTCCGGATAGCGGTGCAGGCGCAGGCGTGTGGTGATGCCGACGATGTCGGTGGGCGTGACGCTCTGCGCCTGGTCGAGGTAGCGGATCAGCAGCCGGTCGGCCGTGCCGGCGAGCTCCGAACGCTGGAGCTGGTGGGCGGTCTCGGCGATCGTCGGCCCGGCACCACGGCGGTTGATGGCCTCGTCGGCGAGGTGGTGCCAGGACGTACGCACCGCGTCGGTGAACCCGGCGGACTCGAGGGCGGCGAGGCACTCGGCGTACCAGGCGACGTACGTCTCCTCGGTCGGCACCGGGTAGACGAGCAGATCCTCGGCCAGCCGCCAGCCGACGTCGGCGGCGACGGCCGACCGGCCCCGCCTGCCGACCCGGGAGGGTACGTGCCCCAGCAGACCCACGATCTCCTCGGCGGGGCGGAGCCGGACCAGGGTCGCGGCGTGGCGACGAAGATCCTCGCCCAGCGCCTTGCCATGGCCGTCGGCGAGATAGCCGGCGATGCCCTCCACCACAGCGGATGCCATCGGCTCGCGGTCCGCGCCCTCCGGGGTGAGCACCCAGTGGAGAAGCTTCCGGGTGGTGTCGGGGGACGGCTGCGACCACGACCACCGGTCGAGGAAGTCGCCGAGCCGCTCGATGTGGCCGCTGTGGGCGAGCGCGCGGACGAGCATCGCCGCCTGAGCCTCGTCGCCCTCCTCCATGAGGGTCTCGCAGATGCGCTTGAGGTTCATCGGCGTAGCGTCGCCGGCCATCGCGGCCAGGAGGCTGTCGCGGCCGGGTCCCCGGCTGCCCCGCAGCAGCAGCACCACGTGCTCGCGCGCCTCCTCGGCGTTCTCGCTGCCGTCGAGACGCAGCTTGAACCAGTCCTCGAGCACGCGGCCGCCCGGGCACAGCTCCCAGAACGCCGCGACGAGATCCTGCTGCTGCGCGGGACCCGGCGCCCTGCCGAGGTCTCCGATCGCACCGAGGGTGCGCCAGAGCAGGTCCAGGGCGATCTCACTCAGCCTCGGGCTGGCGTACAGCGCGACGTAGAGCAGGGCCTTGTCGAGGTTCGAGCGACCGCTGGCAGGGGCTGCGAACTGCTTCACCGTGTCGTTGACCAGGTCCGGCGCCCCGAGCAGGTGCAGCGCCCGGAGGAACCGGGCGATGTCGGGGACGGTCCGCTGACGGAGTACGTCGTGGATGACGGCGTAGGCGATGGAGGCGTCGTGCTCGGTCTCGATCGCGAGCCGGGCCGCGTCCTCGGGCGGGCGGTGCAGCGCGGTGGCCGCGATCAGGATCACCCGGTCAGCGGCGGACTCCAGCGATGTCGCCACCGCGGCCAGGTCACCGTCCGCGAGCCGGCCATAGGCGTGCAGCGCCTGGACCGCGATCGCCGGATGGCCCTGCGTACGCAGCTCCGCGAGCCAGGCGACGAACCGGTCGACACCTTGGGCCGAGACCCGGGCGAAGGCGTGGTCGATCAGCTTCTGGGTGTTGAGGACCTCGTCGGCCTTGGCGCCGTCGAGCACGGTGACGTACTCGACCAGGCCGGCCAGATCGCCGGTCAGCGTGTCGAGCACGCGCTCGTTGAACCGCAGCGCCGCGGTCTGTCCGTCCTCGCTCAGCAGCGTCCTGGCCTGCTCGCCGGCCTCGGCCGGCTCGACCTGCAACGAGCCCGAGCGAGCGAACCAGCGCGCCCACGGACGGTCCTCGTTCCCGCCCGCGGTCCCTTCGTTGCCGCCGTTTCTCGCAGCGATGACCCACACCTCCCCTGTCAGGTGCGCCACACCCTAGTGGCGAAGAAGTGTCGGCGGCACTCGCTAATGTGTTCGCATGGGTAGTAGTGCGGCGGTGCGGGAGGCGCGCAAGGAGATGCACGCTCGGGCCGTCGCCCGTCGTCAGCGTGAGCAGGCCACCGGAGGCTGGGAGGCCCAGCGGGGCTTCGACGAGCTCGGCCGGCCGCTGCGCGACCTGACCTTCTGCGTGGTCGACCTCGAGACCACCGGCAACAGCCCCGACAACGGCGGCATGATCACCGAGATCGGCGCGGTGAAGGTGCGCGGCGGCGAGGTGCTGGGCGAGTTCCAGACCCTCGTCAACCCGCACACCGGCATCCCGCCCTCGATCGCCGTGCTGACCGGGATCACCAACTCGATGGTCGCCTCCTCCCCCACCATCGAGTCGGTGCTCCCGGCGTTCCTCGAGTTCGCGGAGGGCTGTGTGCTGGTCGCCCACAACGCCCCCTTCGACGTGGGCTTCCTCAAGCACTTCGCCGCGAAGCAGGAACGCCCCTGGCCGCGTTTCGAGGTGCTCGACACGGTGAAGATCGCCCGCAGGGTGGTCACCCGCGACGAGGCGCCCAACCACAAGCTCGGCTCGCTCGCCCGGGTCTTCGGCTCCCCCACGACCCCCAACCACCGCGCCCTCTCCGACGCCCGCGCGACGGTCGACGTCCTCCACGGGATGATGGAGCGCCTCGGCAACATCGGCGTGCAGACGCTGGAGGATCTGGCCGTCTTCTCGGCCAAGGTCACCACCGCCCAGCGCAAGAAGCGCCATCTGGCCGAGGACCTGCCGCACGCCCCCGGCGTCTACCTGTTCAAGGACGACAAGGGCCGGGCGCTCTACATCGGCACCTCCAAGGACCTCCGCACCCGCGTACGCACCTACTTCACCGCCTCCGAGACCCGCTCACGGATGGGCGAGATGGTCGGGCTGGCAACGACCGTGCAGGGCATCGAGTGCGCGACGGCGCTGGAGGCGGGGGTGCGCGAGCTGCGGCTCATCGCCGAGCACAAGCCGCCCTACAACCGCCGCTCGCGACGCCCGGAGAAGATGCACTTCGTCAAGCTCACCCAGGAGCCATGGCCCCGGCTGTCGCTGGTCAAGCAGGTCCTCGACGACGACGCCCACTATCTCGGCCCGTTCGGCTCCAAGAAGGTCGCCGAGAAGGCGCTCCAGGCGCTGCACGACACCTTCCCGATCCGGCAGTGCTCCGACCGGCTCCCGCTGCTGCCGCGCCGGACCCCGTGCGTCCTCGCCGAGCTCCACCGCTGCCTGAGCCCGTGCGACCAGAGCGTCCCCTCCGAGACCTACGCGGCTCTGGTGTCCCGCGTCCGCGAGTCGATCCTCCACCGGCCCGACGAGGTGGTCGAGACAGTCACCGAGCGGCTCACCGGCCTGGCCGAGCAGGAGCGGTTCGAGGAGGCGGCCGTCCACCGCGACCGGCTGACGTCCTACCTGCGCGGGGCCGCGCGCACCCAACGACTCACCGGCCTGACCCGACTGCCCGACCTCACCGCGATCCGCCGTGAGGATGACGGTCGCTGGGCGGTCCACGTGATCCGTCACGGGCGCCTCGCCGGGGCCGGGGTGATCCCGCGCGATGCCAACGCCCACGCCTACGTCGCCGACCTCCAGCTCAGCGCCGAGACGGTCCTGGCCGCCCCCGGCCCTGTCCCGGCCGCGAGCGCCGAGGAGACCGAGCTGGTGCTGCGCTGGCTGGAGTCCCCAGGCGTACGCCTCGCCCACGTCGAGGGCGAGTGGACCTGTCCGATCGGCGGTGCGGGCCGGCGGGCAGCGGCGCTCTAGGACGATCCGCTAACGTGACCTGCGTGATCACAGCGATCGTCTTCATCAATGCCGAGGTCTCCCAGATCCCCGAGGTGGCCGAGGCCGTCGCCGCCATCGACGGCGTCAGCGAGGTCTACTCCGTCACCGGCCAGATCGACCTGATCGCCCTGGTGCGCGTCCGTGCGCACGAGGACGTGGCCAACGTCGTCGCCGACAAGGTCAACAAGGTCCCCGGCGTGCTCGAGACCGAGACCCACATCGCCTTCCGCACCTACTCCCAGGTAGACCTGGAAGCCGCCTTCTCAATCGGGCTCGACTAACGGGCGCAAGCCCGTCGTGTGCAGCCGCCTCGGCTCGAGATCATCTACATCCGCCCGAAGCGTCACTCCGGTCGCCCGAAGCGTCACCGCGATGCCCACTCGACCGACGCAAGTGACGCCTCGGCCGACCTACCTGACGCCTCGGCCGACGTTCCTCAACGCGAAGTAGCAGCGACCCACCGGTCGAGCACAGCTTGAGCAGCCCCCGAGTCGATCGCGTCAGCAGCACGGGCGATCCCGCCGGAGAGCCGCTCGTCGACGCTGCCGGACCCGGCGTCGTGGACGGCGAGAGCAGCACCGGCGTTGAGCACGACGGCGTCGCGTACGGCGCCCTTCTCCCCGGCGAGCAGACGGCGGACGACCGCGGCGTTGTAGGCGGCGTCGTCGCCGCGCAGGTCCTCGGCGGTGGCCCGGCCGATGCCGTGGTCGAGGGGCTCGACGCTCGCCTCGGTCACGACACCCTGCGAGACCATCCACACGCGCGAGGTCGTGGTGGTGGTGAGCTCGTCGAGACCGTCGTCACCGCGGAAGACCCAGGCGTCGACGCCACGGCGGGCGAAGACACCGGCCATCACCGGGGCGGCGGCAGGATCCGCGCAGCCGATCGCGGAGGACGCGGGGCGGGCCGGGTTGGTCAGCGGACCGAGCAGGTTGAAGACTGTGGCGATGCCGATCTCACGCCGCGCGGCGGCGGCGTGGCGCATCGCGGGGTGGAACGCCGCGGCGAACAGGAAGGTGATCCCGGCCTCCTCGGCGACCTCGCCGACCCGGGAGACGTCGAGGTCGAGGCGGATGCCGAGCGCCTCGAGCACGTCGGCAGATCCCGACTTGGAGGAGGCGGACCGGTTGCCGTGCTTGACGATCTTGGCCCCGGCGCCGGCCGCGACGATCGCCGACATCGTGGAGATGTTGACCGAGAAGGACCGGTCTCCGCCGGTGCCGACGATGTCGAGAACGCGCCCGGGCACGAAGATCGGGTTGGCCTTGGCCAGCATCCCGTCGGCGACCCCGGCGAGCTCGTCGACCGACTCACCCTTGGCACGCAGCGCCACCGCGAAGGCCGCGATCTGCGCGGTCGTCGCCTCTCCGGAGAGGATCTCCCCCATCGCCCACGCCGCCTGGTGCGCGGACAGAGACTGTCTCGCGACCAGTGTGGTGAGGACCTCGGGCCAGGAGTCGGGCGCGGACGTCATGCGCCAACGTTAACGGGCCGCAGCAGTCCCACGACCGTCCGGGCCAGCTCGAACGGGTCGAGCGGGTGCGGCACGGTGGCTTCCGCACGCGACCAGGTGCCGAGCCACGCGTCCTGAGGACGACCGATGAGGACCACGATCGGCGGAGCGTCCTTCACCTCGTCCTTGACCGCCTTGGCGATCCCCAGCCCGCCGGCCGGAGCGGCCTCGCCGTCGAGCACGGCCAGGGCCAGGCCACCGGCATCGAGCTGCGCACGCACGGCCGGTTCGGTGGCCACCTCGACGTACTCCACCTCCGGGAGGGAGGGGTGCGGGCGGCGCCCCAGAGCGAGGATCACCTGCTTGCGTACGTCGACGTCGTCGCTGTAGACGAGGATCTTCAGTGAATTCGAGGTGGTGTCGGTCACACCCCGATGCTAGCGCCAACACCAGGCCCTGAGGCCACATGTCACACACAGAACCTGAGCGGTGTCTAGAGGTGTAGCAGCTCCCTGAAACACGACACACAGGGTCCCAAGAAGACTCTGGGAAAGGGGCAGGACATAATGGCGGGCGTGGCGACAGTATCGACTCTTCCAACAGCCCGCCTGCACGGGCATCACGACCGTCCGAGCATGGTCAGCGTGGGGACGATCATCTGGCTCGCAAGCGAGCTGATGTTCTTCGCGGCGCTGTTCGCGGCCTACTTCACGATCCGCGCGGTCAGCCCCGAGGTGTGGCAAGCCAACACCGACGGGCTCAACATCCCGTTCGCGGCGGTCAACACGACCATCCTCGTGCTGTCGTCGTTCACCTGCCAGTTCGGCGTCTTCGCCGCCGAGCGCGGCCAGGTCGGACGTAAGGGCTCCCTGCTCGCGATCCGCCTGTGGGGCCTGCGTGAGTGGTTCATCCTCACCTACCTGATGGGCGCCGTCTTCATCGCCGGCCAGGCGACCGAGTACGCAGCCCTGGTGCAGGAGGGCATCGCCCTCAACCGCGGCATCACCGGTCCCGATGACCCCTACGGCTCGGTCTTCTACCTGACGACGGGCTTCCACGGCCTGCACGTCACCGGCGGCCTGATCGCCTTCCTGTTCGTGCTCGGCCGGACGTACGTCGCCAAGCGCTTCACCCACGAGCAGGCCGTCTCCGCGATCGTCGTGTCCTACTACTGGCACTTCGTCGACGTGGTGTGGATCGGCCTGTTCGCGACCATCTACCTCCTCAAGTGACCAAGGACTGAATGTGCGTCTACTGAACCGCTCCGTCGGTCGACTGTCGCGGCACCGTCGCCGCCCGTTGGCCGGTGCCGCCGTGCTCCTGGTCGCCCTGTTGAGCACCGGCGGCGCGTACACCGCGCTTGCCCCGGCGTCCCAGGCCGAGCAGGAGAAGGACAACGCTGCTCTCGTCGCCGAGGGCAAAGAGCTCTTCATGATCAACTGCTCCACCTGCCACGGCTCCAACGGTGAGGGCATCACCACCCAGAACGGGAAGCTCTACGGCCCCTCCCTGATCGGTGTCGGTGCCGCCTCCGTCGACTTCCAGGTCGGCACCGGCCGGATGCCGATGGCCCAGCCCGGCGCCCAGGTCGAGGTCAAGGACCCCAGCTTCAACCAGGACGAGATCGACGCCTTGGCCGCGTACGTCGCCAGCCTCGGCCCCGGTCCGGCCGTCCCTGAACCGGAGCAGTACGACCCGGACACCTTCGAGTCCGAGGAAGAGAGGGAGGCCGCGGTCGCCCTGGGTGGCCAGATCTTCCTGACCAACTGCACCGCCTGCCACAACTTCACCGGCGCCGGCGGCGCGATGCCGCGCGGCGGCGAGGCTCCGAGCATCCTCAACACCGACCCGAAGCACATCTATCAGGCGATGCTGACCGGTCCGCAGTCCATGGACACCTTCTCCGACGGCAACATCAGCCCCGAGGAGAAGAAGGCGGTCATCGCCTACGTCGAGTCGATGAAGGAACAGCCCGACTACGGCGGCTTCAACAACGGTGCGCTCGGTCCGGTGACCGAGGGCATCGTCGCCTGGGTCGTCGGGCTCGGCGTCCTGGTGGCATTCGCCGTCTGGATCGCCGCGCACACCACGCGCACCAACCAGACCAAGAAGGGATCTGCCAAGTGAGCAGCGACCTCAGCGAGATCGAGAAGCACGACGACTCGCACCCCGAGCTCAACGCGCACACCGACGCGCTGCTGCCCGACCCGGGTATGCACGAGCATCACTGGCGTCCCACCGACGTCGACCCCAAGGCGGAGAAGCGCGCCGAGCGCCAGGTGAGCGCCTTCTTCGGTCTCTCCGCGATCTGCTCGGTGCTGTTCGTCGTTGCGTACTTCGCCATCGAGCCTGGCTACGACGGTGACGTGTGGTTGGGCTTCGGCGCCTCCAACCTGGCCCTGGGTGCGAGCCTCGGTTTCGCGCTCCTCTTCCTCGGCATCGGCGTCATCCAGTGGGCCCGCAAGCTCGTCATCGACATCGAGGTCTCCGAGGAGCGCCACCCCGCGGCGTCCTCCCCGGCGACCCGCGAGGCCGCCATCGCCGACCTCAAGGCGGCGCTGCACGAGTCCGGGATGGCTCGCCGACCGTTCATCCGCAACGCGATGATCGGCTCGGCCGCCCTGCTCGGCCTGCCCGCGATCGTGATGCTCAGGGACCTGGGCGAGACCAACGCCCAGATCACCGAGGCGCAGCCCTACCCCGGCGCCGGTCTCGAGCACACCGTCTGGGATGCCGGCGTGCGCGTCGTACGCGACGTGGTCGGCACCCCGATCCGTCCGGGCGACCTGGAGATCGGTGACCTGGTCAACGCCGAGCCCGCGACGATCTTCGACGGCAGCCTGCACGGCGCGCCGCTGCAGATCGCCAAGTCGAAGGCGGCCACCATCCTGCTGCGGATGGACCCCAACGACATCGACAACGACGTGACCCGCAACTGGTCGGTCGACGGCATCGTGGCCTACTCCAAGATCTGCACCCACGTCGGCTGCCCGATCTCGCTGAACGAGCGCACCACGCACCACCTGCTGTGCCCGTGCCACCAGTCGACCTTCGACCTCGCCGACCACGGCAAGGTCATCTTCGGCCCGGCCGGCCGCCACCTCCCGCAGCTGCCCCTGGGCGTCGACGCGGACGGCTTCCTCGTTGCCCTCTCGGACTACCCTGAGCCTGTGGGCGTCAGCTTCTGGGAACGCAACACCTACGACATCGACGAGATCTTCGACGACTGGTCCAAGGACTATGCCGCCGATGCTGAGCAGTTCGGCTACAAGGAGGGCGGACAGTGAGCACCGACACGTCCAAGGTTGCCGCCAGCAACGGCACCGAAGCCGCTGCCCCGGCGGGCAAGCCGACCAAGGCGGGCGCGGCCGCGAACTGGGCCGACGAGCGCCTCGGCATCGGTGGCCTGAGCAAGTTCCTCTCCCGCAAGATCTTCCCCGACCACTGGTCGTTCATGTTGGGTGAGATCGCTCTGTGGA
The DNA here is from genome assembly GCF_042719275.1 of Nocardioides sp. NPDC058538. NCBI lineage: Bacteria > Bacillati > Actinomycetota > Actinomycetes > Propionibacteriales > Nocardioidaceae > Nocardioides > Nocardioides sp. NPDC058538. The sequence goes on from NZ_JBHXNY010000003.1 coordinate 28,442, forward strand.
GCTTCGTGGTCCTGCTGGTCACCGGCGTCTTCCTGACCCTGTGGTTCACGCCCTCGATGGCTGAGATCACCTACCAGGGGTCGTATGCGCCGCTGCGCGGGATCGACATGTCCGAGGCGATGGCCTCGACGTTGCGCATCTCCTTCGACGTACGCGGCGGCCTGCTGCTGCGCCAGGTCCACCACTGGGCGGCGATGCTGTTCATCGCCTCGATGATGATCCACATGATGCGCGTGTTCTTCACCGGCGCGCACCGCAAGCCGCGTGAGATCAACTGGGTCATCGGCGCGACGCTGCTGCTCCTCGGCACGCTCGAGGGCTTCACCGGCTACTCGCTCCCCGACGACCTGCTCTCCGGCACCGGCGTCCGGGCCGCGGACGGGTTCATGATGGCGATCCCCATCGTGGGGACGTACATCTCGTTCTTCCTGTTCGGAGGCGAGTTCCCAGGCGACGACATCATTCCACGCCTGTTCACGATCCACGTGCTGCTGATCCCGGCGCTGCTGCTGGCGCTGATCGGTGCCCACCTGATCCTGCTGATCTACCACAAGCACACCCAGTGGCCTGGACCCGGACGCACCGAGAAGAACGTCGTCGGCTACCCGATGGTGCCGAACTACATCTCCAAGATGACCGGCTTCTTCTTCATCACCTTCGGTGTGACCGCCCTGCTCGGCGCCTTCTTCTCGCTCAACCCGGTGTGGAAGTTCGGCCCCTACGACCCGACCAAGGTCACCGCCGGCTCGCAGCCTGACTGGTACATGGGCTGGCCCGACGGCGCGCTGCGGATCATGCCGGGCTGGGAGTCGCACTTCTGGGGATCGACCTGGTCGTGGAACATCTTCTTCCCGGTCATCGTGCTGCCGATGGCGGCCTGGATGGTCGTGCTGATGCTCCCGTTCATCGAGGCCTGGATCACCGGCGACAAGCGCGAGCACCACCTGCTCCAGCGCCCGCGCAACGCTCCGACCCGCACCGCCACGTTCGTCGCCCTGATGACGTTCTACGCGGGCTTCTGGGCCGCGGGCGGCAACGACATCATCGCGATCAAGTTCGACCTCTCGATCAACCAGATCACCTACTTCCTGCGGGCGTTCGTGTTCCTGGGTCCGATCGCGGCGTTCATCATCACGCGTCGTTGGTGCATCTCGCTGCAGCGTCACGACAACGAGAAGCTGCTGCACGGCTACGAGACCGGCACGGTCATCCGTACGCCGGAGGGCGCCTACCACGAGAAGCACCTCCCGCTTCCCGTGGACGAGGCCTACGCCATGACCGTCCGCGACCGCGGCCGGGCAGGCGAGGAGCCGGAGCTGAAGAAGAACGGTAAGCCGACGCTCCGCGCGAAGCTCCGGGCCTTCTACTACGACCACGACGTGGACAAGCCGACCTCCGAGGAGCTCAGCGAGGCGCACCACCACGCCGAGCACGTGGCCCACGAGCTGGCCGCCCACGAGGGTCACCAGGTCGACGGTCACGACTTCGACGATCACCGTCACTCGGCGATCGAGGAGCCCCTCAGCCGCTGAAGCTGACGTTCGTACGCCACGTGGCGCCGTCCCCTCCGGGGGACGGCGCCTCGTGCGTTTCTGGGCATTCCAGCGGCCGAAACCCGGTTGTCCACGGCGGGACGCGGACCCTAGGGTCCAGCACATGACTGGCCTCCAGGCTCGCCTCCGAGCCGACCTCCTCTCCGCCCGCAAGGCCCGCGACACCACGGCGACAGCCGCGCTGCGCTCGACCCTGTCCGCCATCGCCAACGCCGAGGCGCTGCCGGTGGCGGAGACGGCCCTCTCGGGCGACGGACCGATCGCCGGGGCCGCCAGCGGCGTCGGTGCCACCGAGGCCGCCAGGCGCGACCTCACCGATGACGACGTCCGAGGCATCATCTCCGCCGAACAGACCGAGCGACGGGCCGCCGCGACGGACCTGGAGGCCCACGGCGCGGGCGAGAAGGCGGAGCAGCTCCGCGCCGAGGCGGAGCTGCTCGCGAAGTATCTCTAGCCCTGCGGGTCGAGCTCGCCGCCGACGACCTCGAGCACCCGGGCGCGTACGTTGGCCGCGGCCTCGGGGTCGCGGGCCGCCACGGCGGCGACGAGCGCGTTGCCGAGGATGAGCTGCGGGATCCGGATGATCGAGTCGAGCTCCTGGCGGAACCCGGCGCGACCGCCCTGCGGGGTGACCAGCTCGACCTCGGCGAGCTTGGTCAGCTGGGTGCCGGTGAAGGAGGTGAGCGCGATGACGGCCGCTCCCCCGGCGACGGCCGCCTGGGCGATCTGGATGGTGGGCGCGGTGGCACCGGTGCCGCTGACGACGACGCAGACGTCGCCCGGCTGGAGCAGACGGGCCCGGATGAGCTGGTCGAGGTGGTCGTTGGGCGCGACCGTGCTCAGCCCCTGGGAGCCCAGTCTCATCGCGATGTCCTGGGCGACCGGCGAGGAGACGCCCGTCCCGGCGACCAGGATCAAGCGGGCCTCGGCGAGGAGCTCCACGGCCCGGGTGACCTGCTCCTCGGAGAGGAGCCCGACCATGTCGGAGGCGGAGTCGGCGATGTCGGCGAAGAAGGAGCGCACCACTGTCAGCGGGCTGCCTCCCTCGGTGGTCTCGGTCTTGGCCGTCCCGAGGTCGCGTGCCAGCAGCACCTTGAGGTGCGGGAAGCCGCGGAACCCGAGTCTCTGCGCGGCTCTGACCACGGTCGCGGTCGAGACGGAGGCCTCGGCGGCGATCTCGGCGGTGGTCGCCTCGATGGCCCACTCCGAACGGGTCAGCACGACCTCGGCGACCGCACGCTCGGAAGGGTTGAGCCGCGGCATCGCGGCTCGGATGGCGGGAAGGACCGGCGCACTCGTCATGCCCACACCTCCGTCGCAGAAGGCACAGAATACGGACGTGTGGGCCTGACCTTGATGGTCGCTCGCTGGCGCTCGCTCATGCCGCCACCGCAGTGGCTTCGGCGCCGTGCAGGATCCGGTGACGCAGCGCTGCTGACAGCTGGTCGACGAGGATCGTCACGATGATGATCACAGCTAGCATGATTCCACCCCACTCCCACTCACGGCCCCGAAGGACACGGTTTAGCAACGCACCAATTCCACCAGCGCTCACGACGCCGAGGATCGCGCTTGCCCTGATGTTCACCTCGAAGCGGTAGAGCCAGAACGCCACGGTCTCCGGCATCATCTGCGGGATCACCGCCGTGCGGATCCGCTGCCACCACGTCGCACCGGCCGCCGTGACTGCCTCGACGGGACGTGGGTCGACAGACTCGATGTTCTCCAGCGTCAGCTTGCCGAGCGAGCCGATCGAATGGATGCCGATCGCCATCGCTCCGGCCATCGGGTTGAGCCCGAAGAGCGGCAGCATCACGATCACCGCGAGCAGGATCTCCGGCACCGCGCGGATGGCGTTGAAGAAGAGGCGCACCGGAACGCGCACGAAGAGCGGCGCGGTGGTGGACGCGGCCAGGAAGGCCAGCGGGAACGAGAACAGCGCCCCGACGCAGGTGCCGATCCAGGCCAGCGCCACCGACTCCCCCATCAGCTTCAGCGACTGCAGCCACCAGTCCCCGTAGGTGAGCTCCGGGTCGGCCTGGCCCTCGGGATGCGCCCCCGGCCAGGTGAGCACGCCGTCGAGCATCTGGGCGGCGTACTGCAGGATCTCCCCGGGGAACTGCGGCAGTCGCTCCCACTTGGCATCGTCCAGCGACCAGCCGGCCACCAGCACGATGCCGATCAGCGTGAGGCCGACCGCGGTGTAGGGCCACTTCGGGGGTGGCTTCGGCCGCGTCGTCGCTGTCGCCGAGGTCATACCAGCCTCCGGCGCAGGAACTGGGAGAGCAGGTCGATCGCGATCACCACCGCGAAGATGACGACCACGACTGCCGCCAGCCGGGCATAGTCGGCCCGGTTGAAGTAGAGCATGATCAGCTGCCCGATCCCGCCGGCCCCGACCGCCCCCAGCACCACGGAGGCGCGGATGTTGAGCTCGAAGACATAGAGGACGTACGAGGCATAGTTGGGCAGCACAGCGGGAACGATCGCGACGCGGGCCCGCTGCCAGCTGGTCGCTCCGGCGGCGTCGAGCGCCTCCAGCGGGCCGGGATCGACTGCGTCGATGCTCTCCGCGGTCAGCTTGGCGACGATGCCGATGTTGAAGACGGTCAGCGCCAGGATCCCCGGAAGCGGACCGGTGACGACGGCGACGAAGACCAGCGCGTAGGCCATGTCGGGCAGCGACCGGATCACCGACATCACCGGCTTGGTGACCCGGTAGAACGCGGGAGGTGCGCTCACCTTGGAGCCCAGCAGAGCGACACCGAGGGCGATCAGCGAGCCCACGAAGGTCGCGATGATCGCGATGGCCGCGGTCTCCTTCAGCGCAGTCCACAGCCGCGAGGACGGGTCGGTGATCTCCGCCCACTCGGGGTGCACGACCTCCTCGAGGATCATCGTCAGCATCGGCCACTGGTCGATGACCGGCGCGAGCGAGAAGTCGATCGCCCAACCCGCCACCACGGTGACGGCGACAGCGCCGAGGATGCCCCCGATGAGCAGCGGGCTCGGCGGTGGCTGCGCCCGACGCACCGGGTTCGGCGGGCGGTCCGGGCGGTCGAGGGTCACCTGACTCATGCCAAGACGTCCTCGGCGGTCAGCGAGCGCCCGTAGATCCTCTCGAAGACGGCGTCGTCGGCCTCGGCCGCAGGACCGTCGAAGACCACCTCACCCGCGCGCATGCCGATGATCCGGTCGGCGTAGCGCCGGGCGAGATCGAGGAAGTGCAGGTTGACCACAGTGGTGATACCGAGATCGCGGTTGATCCGTTGCAGGTCGCGCATCACCAGGTTGGCCGTCGGCGGGTCCAGGGAGGCGACCGGCTCGTCGGCGAGCACCACCGACGGCTGCTGCGCCAGCGCGCGGGCGATCGCGACCCGCTGCTGCTGCCCGCCGGAGAGCTGGGAGGCGCGTACCCATGCCTTCTCGACGATCCCGACGCGCTCCAGCGCCTCGAAGGCGATCTCCTTGTCGGCCTTGGTGTGCAGCCCGAGGGCCGACCGCACCCACGACTGGGCGTGCAGCCGCCCGGTGAGCACGTTGCCCATCACCGAGCGGCGGGTCACCAGGTTGAACCCCTGGAAGATCATCCCGATCTCGGCGCGCAGCCGCCGCAGCCGGCGCCCGCGCACCGTGGCCACCTCGGTCCCGCCGACCGACAGCGATCCCGAGGTGACCGGCACCAGGCCGTTGATCGTGCGGACGAGCGTCGACTTGCCGGCACCGGAGAGCCCGACGACCACGACGAACTCCCCCGCCGGGATGGTCAGGGAGACCTTGTCCAGGGCGCGGGTGCCGTTCGGGTAGACCACCGAGACGTCGTCGAAGACGATGCTGTGCCCACCACCGGTCGCATCCCTGGGATCCGAGCCGCTCATTCGCCGAAGTTCTCCTCCACGGACTTCGCCTTCTTCAGCGCGGCCGTGTCGACCTTCTCCAGACCCTCGATCTCGTAGACCGCCTTCAGCGTCTTGAGCCCCTTGGGGTCCTTCGCCATCGCAGTGAACGCGTTGGTCACCTTCGTACGCAGTTCCTTGGAGAGGCCGGCGGCGACGACGATGCCGTCGTTGGGGATCTCGGTGGAGTAGGCGAAGACCACGACCTCGGAGGCGACCTTCGGCTCGTCGGCCGCGACCTCCTCGCGGGCGTCGTCGAAGCTCACCCCGATCGGGTAGTCACCGCGCGCGACGGCCAGGACCGCGGCGTCGTGGTCACCTGCGAACTGCGCGTCGAGGTCGACCAGGGCGTCGCCACCGGTGACCTGTCCCCACTGGGTGGCCGGGTAGTAGTAGCCCGAGGCGGAGCCCTGGTCGACGAAAGCGATCGAGGTGCCGGGCTTGATCTTGGCGAGCGCCTCCTCCCCGGCGGGACCGGTCTTGGCGGCGTCGGTGCCGTTGCAGTACTTGAAGCCCTCGACCACCTTGACCTCGTCGGCGCAGTAGGTCTCGGGGTCGTTGGTGAACCACTGGGTGTGATAGGTCCCCGAGCCGAAGCGCACCGACTGCAGGACCGGCACCGCACCGGCCTGGTCCTCGGCCTGGACCATGCCGATCGGACCCAGCATCGCGACCTGCGCCTGGTCGGCCTTCATCGCCACGATCGCGGCGGCATAGCTCTCGGTCACCTCGGCGCGTACGGGGATCCCGATCTCGTCGCTGAGGAACGACTCCAGGCCCTTCGCGCTCTGGGTGATCGAGTCGACGTCGCCGGAGGGAACCAGCGACAGCACGATCTCCTCGGGGTCCTCCGCGGGCGCGGTGCTCTCCTCCCCACCGCAGGCGGCGAGCGAGAAGGCGAGCGATGCGGCGGCACCGACCGCCAGCAACCTTGGGGTTCTCAACATCGGACAGACTCCTTGAGGGGGTGAGCTGCTATGAAGGATGACGGGTCACTCGACCAGTCCGAGACTGCGGGGTACAGCTCCACGAACGATCCTGCACGAACATGGGCCGGTCCCTGCCGGCGGTCGAAGGCGTCAACGTATGCAGCAACACAACCACGCTCGACGGCGGGGGCAAGGTCATTGCGCCAGATGTCGCCGACCGACATCAACCACTCCGGCGTGTCGGCGGCGCCGACGCGGTCGAGGAAGGCGTCCAGGTGCCCCTTCATCCGGGTCGGCTTGAGCGCGTCGGTGCACACCTCGTCGACCACGTCGCGTACGCCTAGGTGCTCCAGGATCGCGTCGAGTCCGCTGCCACCGGGCGAGTTGGTCAGGATCACCCGGTGCGCGTCGATCCCGTCGAGCAGGTCGATGAGCCCCTCGGGCGTGCGGATGTCACCAGGTTGCTCGCTGATCGCCGCCCGACTCGCAACGTACGCAGCGCTGAGCTGCTCCTCGGAGACCCCGGCCGCCAGGCCCAGGATCTTGACCGCCTCATAGCCGTCCTGAGCGCCTGTCAGCGTCTTCGGGGCAGTCTCGGGCAGTCTCTGCCCGAGAAAGGCCGCTGCGGTCTCCAGGAGCGCCTCAGGGGCGTCGGTGAGGTCCGCCACCCGGGTGGCGTAGAGAAGTGCCGGTGTGTCTCCGAGACACACCGTGCCGTCCAGGTCGAGCAGCAGCACAGGCCGAGGCAACGAGTCCACCTTCCAGGGCGGCGCGGGCCGTCGGGGTCAGCCCTGCGCAACGCGATTACGTGTTAGGTGGAAAGTAAGTAAAGGCGCTGACGGACGCAAGCATCAACCGCATGATGTCGCACGCTAATTGCTGCAATGCACAATATCGACTCAGGCGAGTGCAGACCCCGCCTGGTATTCGCCGTAGGAGGTGTTCCAGTCGCCCCAGCCGTTGCTGAAGGTCATCTGGCGGTTGGTGCCGACAGTCTCGACGACGTCACCGCGGCGGGTCATGTCGTAGAGGAACTTGGCGTTCTCGTCGCTCATCCCGGTGCAGCCGTGGGAGACGTTGGCATTGCCCTGCTGCGCGACCGACCACGGAGCGCCGTGGATGAACTCACCGGAGAACGTCAGCCGCATGGCCCACTTCACGCCCTCCATGTTGTAGTACTCCCGGTCGCCCTGGTTGATCCCGATGGTCTCGGAGTTCATGGTCTTGCGCTTGAACTTCTCGATGATCACCTTCACGCCGCTGCGGGTGATGAACCCTTCCTTACCGGTCGTGATCGGGATGGTCCTGATCTTCTGCCCGTTCTTGAAGACTTCCATCTGGTGGGTCTGCGCGTTGGCCCGGTAGATGTGGGCGTCACCGGTCTTGAACGTGATCTCGCGGTCCTTCTGGCCGAAGATGCCGCCACCGGCGGGGACCGAATTGATGTTGAGCTTCACGTTGATCGTGGAGTTGGCCTGCCAGTAGGTGCGCGGGCGGTAGTGCACTTCCTTGTCGCTCACCCAGTACCACGACCCCTCCTGCTTGGGGGTCGACTCGACGATCATCTTCTTCTCGAAGGCGGCCTTGTTCTTCACCGGCAGGTCGTACGTCACGATGATCGGCATCCCGACGCCGACCGTCTCGCCGTCGAGCGGCGCGATCGATGGGTAGGTCTGGCGGTCCAGGCCGAGATCCTCGGTGGAGAACTTGATCTCGCTCGTCTGCTCCAGACCGTCATCGCCGGTCGCGGTGACCGCGAGGGTGTAGGAGGCGGTCGGCTCGAGCACCTCACCCGCGCTCCAGCTCAGCCCGTCCTCGGTGATCGTGCCCCGCACCTTGGTGCCCTTGGCGCCGGTCAGCATGACCTCGTCGAGACGCCCCTTGGCCACATCGACCTTGACGACCTTGTCGACCGCGACGCCGGTGGCGTTGTTCTCGATGTTGGGCGTGATCTGCACCGTCGGCTCGGCGGGCTTCTTGGGCTCCTTCGAGGCCGGGTCCGCCCCGCACGCGGCGAGCACCGGCGCGAGGGCCGCCGCTGCAGTGGTCAACAGCACCCGGCGGCGGGCGAACACGGACGGGCGGCGAAACGGTGACTGCGTTGACACGGTGAGACTGCTCCAGACCTGATTCATTTACCCCGACGCCCTGAACCGGGACGTGGGCGCGATAACCCTACCGGGCATCACCAAGAGCTTCCCAAGAAGGTGAGCGGGGGCCGAACCCAAATGGGTCGGGGCCCGCGCACCATCATATTTCTCCGTTGGTGTAAACGCCGCTGTAGTAATCGAAGATGCAGC
>NZ_JBHXNY010000003.1:37129-69143 GCF_042719275.1 Nocardioides sp. NPDC058538
ATACTTTTTTTTTTCCCCCCGCCCCCTTTACCGGGGTGGGGGGGGCTTAAACCCCCGGGGTAAAAAAAATGCTTTCCCATATATGTTTTGGGGGGCCCTACCGGAGTTGCAGGGGCCCCCGCTCACGTTCATCTTGCTCAGTGCTTGAACTCGCCTCGGTAGTACTCGAAGTTCCAGCCGGCGAGGGCCAGCAGGCCGAGCACGGCGGCGATGATGAGGAGCCACCAGGCGGCCATCGCCACGGCCAGGACCACCAGACCGAAGGTGAGGCCGGCCCACAGCGGCCACCAGGAGAACGGCGGGAAGAAGCCGTACTCCCCGGCGCCCTCGGCGATCTCGCCGTCCTCACGGTCCTCGGGACGCGGGTCCATCTTGATGGCGTGGAAGCCGAGGTAGACGGTGATCATCGCGAACAGCAGCGTGCACATCACCAGCGCCGAGGTGCCGGTCCAGTCGCCGCCCTCCTCGGAGGCCGCGGTGACGAGCCAGTAGGCCGGCGTGACCAGCACCATGAAGACGGTGCAGACAACGAAGATCCAGGCTTCAGACTTCATCGGGGTCAGCCTTCCTTGTTGGAGCTGGTGGAGGCGAGATCGTCCTCATCGTGCTCCAGCGCGGCGATCTCCGGGTGGTGGAGGTCGAAGGCCGGGGACTCCGAGCGGATCTTCGGGATGGAGACGAAGTTGTGGCGCGGCGCCGGGCAGGCGGTGGCCCACTCCAGCGAGCGACCCCAACCCCAGGGGTCATCCACCTCGACCTTGGGGGCGTTGCGGGAGATGTAGAGGTTGTAGAAGAAGGGCAGCATCGACAGGCTCAGCAGGAACGCGCCCACCGTCGAGAACTGGTTCAGGAAGGTGAACCCGTCGCTGGGCAGGTAGTCGGAGATGCGTCGCTGCATGCCCTCGACACCGAGCCAGTGCTGGACCAGGAAGGTCGCGTGGAAGCCGACGAACAGCAGCCAGAAGTGGACCTTGCCGAGGCGCTCGTCGAGCATCCGTCCGGTCATCTTCGGCCACCAGAAGTAGAAGCCGGCGAACATCGCGAACACGACGGTTCCGAAGACCACGTAGTGGAAGTGCGCGACCACGAAGTAGGAGTCGGAGACCTGGAAGTCGAGCGGCGGGCTCGCCAGGATGATGCCGGTCAGACCACCGAAGAGGAAGGTCGTCAGGAAGCCGATCGACCACAGCATCGGGGTGTCGAAGCTGACCGATCCGCCCCACATCGTGCCGATCCAGTTGAAGAACTTCACCCCTGTGGGCACCGCGATCAGGAAGGTCATGCCGGAGAAGAACGGCAGGTTGACCGCGCCGGTGACGAACATGTGGTGCGCCCACACCGCCACCGAGAGGATCGCGATGCCGAGGGTCGCGGCCACCAGACCGACGTAGCCGAAGATCGGCTTGCGGCTGAAGACCGGGAGGATCTCGGAGATGATGCCGAAGAACGGCAGCGCGATGATGTAGACCTCGGGGTGACCGAAGAACCAGAACAGGTGCTGCCACAGGATCGGGCCGCCATGAGCGGCGTCGAAGACGTGGGAGCCGAACTGGCGGTCGGACTCGAGCATCAGCAGCGCGGCGGCGAGGATCGGGAACGCGATCAGCGCGAGGAGCGCGGTCACCAGGGTGTTCCAGGTGAAGATCGGCATCCGGAACATGGTCATGCCCGGCGCCCGCATGCAGATGATCGTGGTGATGAAGTTGACCGAGCCGAGGATGGTGCCCAGACCGGCCATGTAGAGACCCATGATCCACAGGTCGCCACCGACACCCGGCGAGTACTGCGCACTGGACAGCGGCGTGTAGGCGAACCAGCCGAAGTCAGCCGCGCCGGTGGGGGTGAGGAAGCCGCTGGCTGCGATCAGGCTGCCGAAGAGGTAGAGCCAGTAGCTGAACATGTTGAGCCGCGGGAAGGCGACGTCAGGAGCGCCGATCTGCAGCGGCATGATGACGTTGGAGAAGCCGAAGAACAGCGGCGTCGCGAAGAGCAGCAGCATGATCGTGCCGTGCATCGTGAACAGCTGGTTGAACAGCTCGTCGTTGACGACCTGCTGTCCCGGGAAGGCCAGCTCCGAGCGCATCAGCAGCGCCATCAGGCCGCCGATCAGGAACCAGACGAACGACGTGACCAGGTACATCTTGCCGATCAGCTTGTGATCGGTGGTGGTCAGCAGCTGGTAGATCTGCGTTCCGAGCGGCTTGCGGCCCTCGGTGACCGGGCGCGCAGCGGTGGCGGTCACTCGCCCTCCTCCTCGTCAGTGGGGATGTCGTCGGCGGGGCGGGTGGACTTGCCACCACCGAGCAGCGGGCGCTCGGCCTCGAAGCCGTTCTGCGCCAGCGTGTCGACGTAGGACTTGTAGTCGCTCTCGGAGACGATCGCGACCTTGAAGATCATCCGGGCGTGGTAGACGCCGCAGAGCTCGTAGCAGGCCCCGCGGAACGTGGTGCCCTCGATGAGGTCCTCCGCGCTCGGGTCGAAGGTGGCCGTGGCCTCCTTCGTGGTGATCGAGTAGTGGTTCACCCGACCCGGGATGACGTCCATCTTCATGCCGAAGTCCGGGACACCGAAGTTGTGGATGACGTCGGCCGAGCGCAGGTTGAACCGCGTGGTGGTCTTCTCCGGGAGGACCAGCGTCGGGATGTGCGAGCCGGTGCCCACGACGTAGCCGTAGCTGTCGTAGGCGAACTCGTCGTCGACGAGGTTCTCGTCCGCGCTCACGTCGGGCTCACCGATGCCGTGGTTGAAGGTCCACTGCCACTGCTGGCCGGTCACCTCGATCACGTTGGTCGGGTTGCCGTCGTCCAGCATCTCGTTCTGGACCTTGACGGTGTGGTCGAAGAACACGATCACCATCAGCACCGGGGCGATCGTGTAGAAGATCTCCAACGGCAGGTTGTAACGCGTCTGGACCGGGACGTCGGCGTCGCTGCGGCGCCGGTAGCGCCAGATCGCCCAGAAGATGAGCCCCCAGGTCAGGACACCCGTGATCAACGCGGCGATCCATGCGCCCTGCCACAGGGCGAGGTTGTGATCCCCCTGCTCAGAACGTGGCTCGGGGAAGCCGAAACGCGCCGCCTCGTCCGAACAGCCACTCAGCAGGAGGGCGCCGGCCGTCAGCGTCGCCACCAGCGCACCACGTCGGGCGCGGGCGTGGGACGGATTCGTTCCGGCCCCTGGCAAGTGCAGACCCACTACGAGCCTCTCTCTCATGCGAACACTCAGATGTCGGCAGACTACCGCGAGCGCCTCCGGATTCATCTTCAGGGGTTCCTCATGTCGCGTATGGCTACCGTTGGGTTCTGTGACCGACCGCTTCACCTACCTCGACGCCGCCTCGGCCGAACCGCTCCATCCCGCCGCGCGGGAAGTGCTGCTCGCCGCGACGGATCAGGGGTACGCAGACCCCCGCCGCCTCCACCGGCCGGCCCGGAACGCCGGGCTGCTGCTCGCGAACGCCCGCGAGGTCGTCGCCGAGGCGCTCGGGGTGCGTCGAGATGAGGTGCTTTTCACATCCTCGGGGACCGCCGCCGTGCACGCGGGCCTGCTGGGGCTCGGGTCACGTGGCATAGGTCACAGCGCCGTCGAGCACCAGGCCGTCATCGACGCTGCCCGATGGGCGCAGCGCTCCCCCGTCACCGAGCTGGCCGTCGACGGCGAGGCCCGGGTCGAGGTCGCCGCCGTCCGGGACGCGGTGCGGACGGGAGACGTCGACGTGATCGCCGTCCAGCAGGCCAACCACGAGGTCGGCACGCTCCAGCCCCTCGACGAGGTCGCCTCCGCCGCCGGCCCGGCGTCCCTCTTCGTCGACGCCGGCGCCGCCATGGGCCGGCTACCGATGCCGTCGGTCGGAGACGCGATCGCCGGCTCCGCCCGCAAGTGGGGTGGCCCGGGTGGTGTGGGCGTGCTGGTCGTACGCCGGTCCGCCCGGTGGCGCTGGCCGTTCCCGGGCGATGAGTGGTCGCGCACGGATCAGGGGTTCACGAACATCCCCGGGGCCCTGGCGGCCGCGGCGGCGCTCCAGGCGGTCGTAGCCGAGCGCGAGGAGGTCAACGCCCGCCAGCACGAGCTGGTCGCGCTAGTCAGGGAAAGGGTCAGGACCGAGATCCCGGACGTGGACGTCGCCGGGCCCGCCGAGGGCCGGCTCCCCCACCTGGTGACCTTCTCGGCGCTGTACGTCGACGGCGAGGCGCTGGTGACCGCTCTGGACCGCATCGGCGCCGGTGTCGCCAGCGGCTCCGCCTGCACCTCCGACACCCGCGAACCCTCTCGCGTGCTTGCCGCCATGGGAGCGCTGACACACGGTAACGTTCGGCTATCGCTGACCCGCGACACGACGCGAGAGGATGTGGAGCGCGTGCTCGACGCACTGCCCGGGATCGTCAAGGACCTACGCGCGGAGGCCGGGCTGTGAGCGCGCCCTCAGTCATCCTCGACTGCCGCGGCCAGGCCTGCCCCCGGCCGATCATCGAGCTCGGCCGCCACCTCGGCGACGTCGAGGTCGGCGAGGTCATCGCCGTCGCGGCCGACGACGTGGCCGCCCACCACGACGTACCCGCCTGGGCCCGCATGCGCGGCCAGGAGTTCGTCGGCGAGGTGGCAGCAGAAGACGGCGTACCCGTCTATCGGATACGCCGTCTGACCTAAGAGGTCATGCGAGGGTCGATCTCGACCCGCAGTCGCGGCTTCGCAGGCTCAGCCGCGCGCTCGCTCGATCCCTTCGCGTTGCGACCCTGCTCGCCTCGCTCGCAGGGTCGCAGGCTCAGGCCTTGATGTGCGGGGCGATCTGGTCCGCGGCGGTGTCGCCGTAGGACTCACGGACCCGGGCGACGAACTCCTCGGCGGTGAAGGAGTACTCCTGCGGGCCGACGGTCTCGACGCAGTAGGCGGCCAGGACACAGCCGACCTCGGCGGCCTGCTCGAGCTCGCAGTCCCAGGCCAGCGCGGCCAGGAAGCCGGCCCGGAAGGCGTCGCCGACTCCGGTGGGCTCGACGGCGTTGACGTTCTTAGCGGCGGGCAGCTCGATCGCGTCCTCACCCTTGCGCTGGATGCGTACGCCGTCCTTGCCGAGCGTGGTGACCTGGGTGCCGACGCGGGCGAGGACCTCGTCGGCGGACCAGCCGGTCTTCTGCTGGAGGACGTGCGACTCGTACTCGTTGGTGAACAGGTAGGCGGCGCCGTCGACCAGCTCGCGGATGAGCTCACCGTCGCCGAAGGCGAGCTGCTGGCTCGGGTCGGAGATGAAGGTGTAGCCGCGCTGGCGAGCCTCCTGGGTGTGGCGCTTCATCGCGTCGGGGTCGTCGGGCGCGATCAGCACGAACGACGGCTCGCCGACCTTGTCGGCGATCGGGCCGAGCTCGATCTCGCGGGCCTCGGCCATCGCGCCCGGGTAGAAGCTGGCGAACTGCGCCATCGCGGTGTCGGTGGTGCACACGAACCGTGCGGTGTGCAGCGTCTCGGAGACGTGCAGGTGGTCGCAGTTGACGCCGTGGCGCTCGAGCCAGGAGCGGTAGTCGGCGAAGTCCTCGCCGACGGCGCCCACGAGCACCGGCGCCAGACCGAGGTTGGCCAGGCCGAAGGAGATGTTGGCGCCGACGCCGCCACGGCGGATCTCGAGGTCGTTGACCAGGAAGCTCACCGAGAGCTTGTCGAGCTGGTCGGCGACCAGCGAATCGGCGAACTTTCCACCGAAGCTCATCAGGTGGTCGGTGGCGATGGAGCCTGCGATCAGGAGTGAACCGGACATGCGCGGAACCCTACCGGCGAGACCTCGGGCGACGTTAAGGCTCGACCGTAGACAGCAGATGAAATATTACCGTTGAGTCGGCCTTCTTCTACCCGTTGGTAGTGCTTACCGTCGTTTGCATGACAGCCATGCGCGTTCCGTACGACGACCTCGACAGCCCCGCGCAGCTCTGCGCCGACTGCGCCGCCGCCGACAGCGCGCTGCGCCTGCCCGCGCCACGGGTGCGCGAAACGGCCCGCCCCGCGCCCGCCATGCGGATGCAGGCCCGCGAGCCGGGCGTCACCGCCATGCTCGAGGCCTGCGGCCATGTCGCCGACGGCCTCGCCCTGACCTGATGGTTTCGGCCTCCCGGAATGTGGGGGCCACCAAATACCAGCAGCCCCTGCCGCAAGGCAGGGGCTGCTGACGTATTCGCGTATCTGAGGTGTCCGGTGCGTGCGATGGCAAGGCGCGGGCGCGAAGGCGACCTTTGGGGCGAAGCCGGTCGTCGAAGCGCCCGCAACGCGGCCAGCGCGCGTGCCGGGCAGCTCAGATCAGTGGAAGGAGTCGCCGCAGGCGCATGATCCTGTGGCGTTGGGGTTGTCGATGGTGAACCCCTGCTTCTCGATGCTGTCCACGAAGTCGATCATGGCGCCGTTGAGGTAGGGAACGCTCATCCGGTCGACGACGACGGAGACACCGTCGAAGTCGGTGACGACGTCACCGTCGAGGGTGCGCTCGTCGAAGAAGAGCTGGTAGCGCAGGCCGGAGCAGCCACCGGGCTGCACGGAGATGCGCAGGCTCAGGTCGTCGCGGCCTTCCTGCTCCAGGAGGCTCTTCACCTTCGCGGCGGCAACGTCGCTCAGGTTGATGGAGTCGGCGCGGCGTTCGGTCGTCTGCTCGGTCATGTAGCTGGGCTCCCTGTGCGTGGGTGCGGGTGTGTCTTAAGGCTCAATCGTCGCACATCATCGGTTATTCCCGCTGGTCGGCGGACCAGGTCCGGGCCACCCTGGCAGCGACCTGGACCAAGGAGTCATACGCCTGGCCGAGCGCCTGCTCCTCGCCGACGATGTCGACGAGCGAGTAGGCGGCGTCGATGCCGAGCGTACGCATCTCCCGCCCGCTCATGCTGACCTTGCCCGCCAGCACGATGCAGGGCCGCAGCGCCTGCTCGGCCAGCCTTGCCACCCCGGCCGGCACCTTCCCGGCCGCGCTCTGCGGGTCGAAGGATCCCTCACCGGTGATCACCAGGTCGGTCCGAGAGGCCAGCTCGGGCAGCCCCAGCAGGTCGGCGACGACGTCGAACCCCGGACGCCGGGTGCCCCCGAGGAGCAGCAGCGCGAACCCGATCCCGCCGGCCGCCCCCGCGCCCTTCTCGGTCGCGGTCCTACGCGATGTGGCGGCGGCCAGGTCCTGGAGCACACCGTCCCAGCGGGGCATGGTCTCCTCCGCCAGCCCCTTCTGCTCGCCGTAGACCTTGATCGCGCCGAAGAGCCCGGTCAGCGGGTTGTCCACGTCGCTGGCGATCACGATCTCGAGGCCCAGCGGCTCGGGGAGCGTGACCTCGGTGATGCCCTCGAGCCCGGCGACACCGGAATCGAGCGGCCGGTCCGCGGTGGCGCCGAGCGCGGCGAGCAGCCCCGCTCCCCCGTCGCTGGTGCCCGAGCCGCCGAGGCCGACCACGACCGCGGTCGCGCCGGCGTCACGGGCGGAGAGGAGCAGCTGGCCCACTCCGTACGAGCTGGCCTGCTCGGCTCCCTTCCCGCCGGTCAGGTGCAGGCCGGCCGCCTGGGCCGACTCGACGTAGGCGGTCTCGCCGTCGACCAGCACCTGAGCGGTGACCGGCTCACCGTGCGGGCCCCTGACCTCGACCTCGTGGAGGTCACCGCCGAGTACCTCGTGCAGCAGCTCGAGGAAGCCCGGTCCGCCGTCCGCCATCGGCGCGAGCGAGAGCTCGTCGCGGGGCGCCGTACGCCGCCAGCCCTCCGCGATCGCGGCGGCCGCTTGGGCGGCGGTGAGCGTGCCTGCGTACTTGTCAGGGGCGATCAGCACTCGCATGGCCGAAACCTACCCGCGCACGGAAGCACCAGGTGCTCCACCTGGCGCTTTCGGTCTCGTAACCATTCCGCATGCGTCGCGTTAAGGTCGTTTCGTGCGGATCTTCGGGCGGCGCGGGGCCGGCGACTCAGAGACCAGGCGGATCAATGGCTTCTGGACCTGGTGGGCCCAGAAGGGAGCTCTGGGCTGCGGTGCGGCGCTCGACGCCGACGACCAGGACGCTCTCGTCGCGCTGCTGGCCAGACGGATCGACGCGATCGAGGCGGGCCTGAGCTGGGAGGTCGGCCCGGGACCCTTGGGTGGCCGGCTGCTGGTCATCTCGGCGGGCGGCAACCCGGACCATCGTGCGCTGGCACGCCGCTGGCTGCTCGCCGCCCCCGAGCCCGACGGCGTCTCGCCCTGGGAGTTCAGCGACCAGCGTCCGCCCGTCGACGATCCGGTCGAGGCGGTGCTCACCACCCCGGGCGGCGCCGCGATCCGGCTGGCCGACGTGCTCGTCACCGCCCGGCAGAACGGCGCTCATTTCGACCTCACCCTCTTCCACCCGGCTTTCCCCGACCTCGCCGACGACGCCCGGCTCCAGGTCGCCTTCCACGCCCTCGACACCACACTGGGCGAGTCCAGCACGGAGCTGTGGATCGGCGAGGTCGATACCACCACCGCCCGACCCCGCGACGGCATCGGCCTCGACGGGCTGAGCGTCGCCGTACGCAATCTCCGCAAGGAGTACGTCGACCCCGACGGCAACCCGGCCTGGGTGCTGCTCCACGGGGAGAGCCCGCAGGGGCCGGTGATCGCGAGCGCGGTCGTGCCCCTGCACCCGGTCACCGCCCCCAACCTGACCCATCACGTCGGCGTGATGGTCCCCTACATCGGCTTCGGCGAGCGGGGTCTCCCCTCGGCCGACGCCCTGCGCGAGCTCGGCCAGCTCGAAGACCGGCTCGCCTCTACCCTCGGCCCCGACGGCCGCGTCGTGGCGCACGAGACCACCAATGGCGTACGCCTTCTCCACGCCTACGTCGACCCCACCACCTCGGCCCCGCAACGGCTCGAGGAGACGGTCGACGGCTGGGTCCACGGCGACGTCGTCACCCGGGTCGACACCGACCCGGCGTGGGATGCCGTACGCCCCCTGCGGGCTTGATCCGTACCACCATGTGACCCATGCCACGAGGGAGCCGAGCCCTCGACATGTATTATCGTCATCATGACGACTGTCGACCTCCCGCTGCTCCCCCTGGGGCGTGGCACCGACCTGAACTCCGAGCGTGGCGTCGAGTGCCCCGGCGATCTGCCGGCCGCCTCCGACCCCGACCTGGTCAAGCGCGCGCTCGCCGCCAAGGAGAAGCTGGGCGGACGCGTGTTCGTCCTGGGACACCACTACCAGCGCGACGAGGTCATCCAGTTCGCCGACGTGACCGGGGACTCCTTCAAGCTCGCGCGCGACGCCGCCGCCCGTCCGGACGCGGAGTACATCGTCTTCTGCGGCGTGCACTTCATGGCCGAGTCGGCCGACATCCTCACCTCGCCCGCGCAGGCGGTCATCCTCCCCGACCTCGCGGCCGGGTGCTCGATGGCCGACATGGCGCGGCTGGGCCAGGTCGAGAAGGCATGGGAGGCGCTCTCGGAGGCGGGCGTGGCCGAGCAGGTCGTGCCGGTGACGTACATGAACTCCTCCGCCGACATCAAGGCGTTCTGCGGGCGCCACGACGGCGTCGTGTGCACCTCCTCCAACGCGCAGGCCGTGCTGGAGTGGGCCTTCGACCAGAAGCCTGAATCCGATGGGGGCGCAAAGGTCCTCTTCTTCCCCGACCAGCACCTCGGCCGCAACACCGCCGTGCTCAAGCTCGGTATGTCGCTGGGCGACTGCGTGGTCTGGGACCCGCTCAAGCCCGGCGGCGGCCTCAGCGCCGAGGAGCTGCGGGCGGCGAAGGTGATCCTGTGGAAGGGCCACTGCTCGGTCCACGGCCGCTTCTCCCCCGACACCATCGACGACCTGCGCGCCGAGATCCCGGGTGTGCAGATCCTGGTCCACCCCGAATGCCAGCACGAGGTCGTCCTCAAGGCCGACCTGGTCGGCTCGACCGAGTTCATCATCTCGACCATCGAGGCCGCTCCTGCTGGGTCGGCCTGGGCGATCGGCACCGAGCTCAACCTGGTCAAGCGCCTCGCCAACGCCCACCCGGACAAGCGGATCGTCTTCCTCGACCGCACCGTCTGCTACTGCTCGACGATGAACCGCATCGACCTCCCCCACCTCGTCTGGGCCCTCGAGTCCCTCGCCGAGGGACAGGTCGTCAACCGCATCGACGTCGACCCCGACACCGAGCGCTACGCCAAGCTCGCCCTCCAGCGCATGCTCGACCTCCCGGGGCTGAGCTCGACTCAGGCTCAAGACGACTGACCTGTCCGCCCCGGCGCCGAGAGGGCGCCGGGTCAGGTGTCGTTGAGCCAGGCCAGGACGGCGAGCACGCGACGGTTGTCGTCGCTCGCCTGGGGCAGGTCGAGCTTGGTGAAGATCGAGCTGATGTGCTTGCCGACCGCCTTCTCGGTGACGAAGAGCCGGGCGGCGATGGCGGCGTTGGAGCGCCCCTCGGCGATCAGTGTCATCACCTCGCGCTCCCGCTCGGTGAGCCGGTCGAGCGGGCGTTCCCGCCGGGTGAGGAGCGCCGCGACGACCTCCGGGTCGAGGACCGTCCCGCCGCCTGCGACCTGGTGCACCGCCCCGAGGAAGGCGTCGACGTCGGCGACACGGTCCTTGAGCAGGTAGCCGACCGCGCCCTCTCCCCCGGCGAGCAGGTCGCGCGCGTAGAGCGGCTCGACGTACTGGCTCAGCACCAGCACCGGAAACCCTGACCGCGCCTGTCGGACCTCGATCGCCGCGGTGATGCCCTCGGTGGTGAACGACGGCGGGAGACGTACGTCGACCACCGCCGCGTCCACGTCCGGCCGGACCAGGGCCCGAGCCAGGGCAGGCGCGTTGTCGACGGCCTCGACGACCTCGATCCCGCCCGCTTCGAGGATCCGGGTGAGGCCGACGCGCAGCAGCGCCTGGTCCTCGCCCAGAACCACCCTCAGATCCGGCAAGGCACCTCCAGGGTGATCAGGGTCGGGCCGCCGGAGGGGCTGTCGACCTCGACGGTGCCGTCGAAGGCGGCCAGTCGGGTCGCGACCCCGGCGAGCCCGTGTCCGGTCGCGTCTGCACCGCCGCGGCCGTTGTCACCCACCACGATCCGCAGCCGCTGCCCGTTGTGGCTGCCGCGTACGAACGCCCGGTCCGCGCCGGAGTGCTTGACCGCGTTGGCCAGGCACTCGGCCGCCGCGAAGTAGGCCGCCGACTCGACCGGGTCGGGCAGCCGCCCGGGCAGCTCGATGGCGACGGTGACCGGCAGCGGCAGTCCGGCGGTGAGGGCCTGGACGGCTCCCACGAGGCCACGGTCGGCGAGCACGGGCGGCAGGATGCCGCGTACGACTCCGCGCAGATCCTCCAGCGCGGACACCGTGGTCTCGCGGGCCTCGCGCAGCAGCGCCGCGGCGGCGTCGGGGTCGGTCGCCATCAGCTTCTCGGCCAGCCCGACACTCATCCCGACGGCGGCGATCCTGGCCTGGGCACCGTCGTGGAGGTCACGCTCGATGCGACGCAGCTCGGCCGCCGAGTGGTCCAGCGTCTCGGCACGGGTCGACTCGACCTTCTCCACCCTGGCGGCCAGCGCGGCGACGTGCCCCTGACCGAAGATGCCACGCTCGGCCAGCGCCCGCGCCCGGACCAGGCCCGGGGTCGTCACCCACCACACCAGCAGCAGTGGGCCGGTGAGCACGAGCAGCAGCCAGACCACCCAGGTGATGCCGCCGAACGCCAGGATCAGCCAGGTCAGCGGCACCGTCAGGAACGCCGTGGGCAGCAACGAGAGCACGAAGCCCCCGGTCGCCGAGAAGCAGCAGAAGGCGAAGTCGCGCCAGCGCGCCTTCTCCCGAAGCCATCGGAACGGCCGGCTCAGGACCGGCCGCGCGCTCAGATCCGCGTACGTCTCCGGGATGGTCTCCCCGAGGAGCATCCCGCTCACCCGGCGATGCACTCCAGCGACGGCCTGGGTGGCCGGCACCGCACCCAGCGCGATCCCGATGCCGACCCCGAACACCAGCCCGAGCGGGATCGAGAGCACGGTCAAGATCACCAGCACCAGGGCGGGCGCCATCATCAGTGCATAGCCCAACGACAGTCCGGTCAGCCGGAGCCGCTCGACGAGCGCCTGCCCGCTGAACGGCTCCGGTCGCACGGTCCGGATCGGTGCATCCCACTCGGTCATCAGGAGTGAGTGTGACATCAGCGGGCGCCGGACGTCGTGCGTAATGCCCGGCTCGTCGCACCGGCTGCGGAGGCCAGCGTCAGCGCCACGGCACCGGCGATCAGCAAGGGCGGCAGCCAGAGCTGCGCGTCGGGAACCAGACCCTCACCCCGGACGTAGGCGAACGGGACGATCGTCGCCTGGGCGGCGAGCAGACCGACGACGGTGCCGACCGCGGCGACCACGCCGGCCTCCGCGAGGATGGAGCCGCGTACCTGACCGGGAGTGGCGCCGAGCAACCGCAGCCGGTGCAGCTCCAGGCGCCGGTCGGCGAGGAGTGCGGCGAAGGCGTTGACGACCATGATCGCCGCGAACGCGCAGATCATCGCGGTGACGACGTTGTTGAGCAGGTTGGCCGTCTCGAAGCCCGCGGCGAACTCCGGGGGCAGACCGGCGGGCAGCGTTCGCTCGTCGATCCCGACCAGCATCAAGATGCTGACCGCGGCCGCGGAGAGCACCATCACCGGAGCGAGGACCCCCGCAAGCAGATGGGACCTCCGCGAGGTGTTGTACGCCGCCAGGTGACCGCTCGTGCCGCCCAGCAGGGGCCGCAACACCCAGCTGCCCGCCCGCAGCAGTAGCGGTGCCAGCGCGGCGAGACCCACTGCGACCAGAAGGCCGAGGGAGCCGGTCATCGCCATCGCTTCAGACGGGTCGGCGGCGTCCTTGCCCGTGGCCATGGTCGTCGCGCCCATGGTCGCGGCGAAGCCGACAGCGACCACGGCCACCACCCAGCGCCACCAGGCGATCCGGCTGGTGCCCGCCCTGGCTTCGGAGAGGGCGACCGTCGCCGGTCCCCGGGAGGCACGCGACCCGGCGATGCCGGCGGCGGCCAGGGAGACGAGCAGGAGCAGGACGACGGTTGCGGCGAGCGCGACCCAGCCGCCCGAGTGGGCGACCTGCTCGCTGACGACACCACCGGACTGCAGCAGGTCGAGGAGCGCTCGGCTGGTCAGGCTGGCCACGACGGCCCCGAGGACGGCGGCCACGAGCGCTACCACGAGCGTCTCGGCTCGCACCAGGGCGCGTACCTGACGGGGCTCGGCGCCGACGGTGCGCAGCAGTCCGATCTCGACCTCGCGCTGCCGGACGGTGATCCCAACGGTGGAGACGATCGAGAAGAGCGCGATGACGGTGCCCCAGGCTCCGACCACGGCGCCGAGGATGAGCAGGGTCTCCCGCTCGGCGCTCGGCGTGCCGGAGTCGAGCGCGACCTGGATGAACGGCGTGAACGAGCCCATCACCGCCGTGCCCAGCAGGATCGCGACGAAGGTCGCGGTCATGGCGGTGGCGCGGTGGCGCAGCGAGCGCAGTGCCAGGGCCAACATCACACCATCTCCCGCTCGGTCCGGGCGGTGAGCTCGTCGAGATGTGCCATCTGGCCCGCGACGGCCTCGGCGGCGGGGTTGTCCATCCGCCCGACGGCGCGGCCGTCGACGAGGAAGACCACGCTGTCCGCGTACGCAGCGGCGACGGGGTCGTGGGTCACCATCACCACGGTCGCGCCGACCTCGCGGACGAGGCTGCGGAGCAGGGCGAGCACCGAGGCGGCCGTGTGGGAGTCGAGGGCCCCGGTGGGCTCGTCGGCGAGGACGATGTCAGGACCGGTCACCAGCGCCCGGGCGATCGCCACCCGCTGCTGCTGGCCGCCGGAGAGCTGTGCCGGCAGGTGGCCGGTGCGATCGCCCAGGCCGACGCGGTCGAGCAGCTCGCGGATCCGGCGGCGGGCCGCCGCGTCGATCCGGCCGCCGGCCAGCCGCAGCGGCAGCGCGACGTTCTGCTCGGCGGTGAGGTAGGGCAGCAGGTGGAAGCCCTGGAAGACGAACCCGATCCGCTCGCGGCGCAGCCTGGTCCGGCGTGCCTCGGTCAGCTCGGTGACGTCCTGGCCGGCGATGACGACCCGGCCGCCCGTCGGCTGCTCCAGCGCTCCGGCGCAGGTCAGGAAGGTGGACTTGCCGGAGCCGGAGGGCCCCATCACGGCGGTGAACGTGCCCGGCGCGCAGGCCAGGTCGAGTCCGTCGAGCGCGGTCACGGCGGCCGCGCCGGTGCCGTAGGTCCTGGTGAGGCCGGTGACCTCGAGGGCGGGTGTGGTCATGGGTGGCTCCTGCGGTTTCGGGTGGCTGATGTCACCCTTCGACGCTAAGGAACCCGCCGCTCACCCACGATGGGCTCAAGGAGCCGAACCGGGTAGGGAAAACCCCACCTCAACCCTGCGACGAGCGCGGAAGGCGTACGGCGATCGTGGTTTCGCCCGGGGCGCTGGCGAGGGTCACGGTGCCGCCGTGGGAGGTGACGATGGCATGGACGAGGGCGAGCCCGAGGCCGGCACCGCCGTCGCGCTGACGGGCCTCGTCGGCGCGGGTGAAGCGCTCGAAGGCGTGCGGAACCAGGGCCGGGGGGAAGCCCGGGCCGTCGTCGTGGACGTCGAAGCCGTCGGGACGTACGCGGACCGTGACCGTGGTGCCGGCGGGCGTGTGCCTCCGCTCGTTGGTGAGCAGGTTGCTGATCGCCTGGTGGAGGCGCTGGGCGTCGCCGGTGACGATCACCTCGGCCTCACCTGAGTCGGCGTCGGCCGGTAGCTCGAGCCGCCAGGTGTGCGAAGGGGCGACGACGCGGGCGTCGTCGACGGCCTCCAGGAGCAGCCGGGTCAGGTCGACCGAGTCACGGGCGAGCGGGCGGCCCTGGTCGAGGCGCGCGAGCAGGAGCAGGTCCTCGACCAGCGCGGTCATCCGCAGCGACTCCTCCTCGACCTTGCTCAGCGCTGTCGGGACCGCCTCGGGCCGCTGCTGCGCCAGCTCGGTGTAGCCGCGGATCGTGGTCAGCGGGGTGCGCAGCTCGTGGGAGGCGTCGGCGACGAACTGGCGCACCTGCTGCTCGCTGCGGTGACGCTCGGCCAGCGAGGTCTCGACGTGGTCGAGCAGCGAGTTGAGCGCGGCCCCGACCTGGCCGACCTCGGTGTCCTCGTCGGTGAGCCGCTCGGGCACCCGCTCGGTCACCGAGACCTCGCCGGAAGAGAGCGGAAGGGCGGCGACGGTGTGCGCGGTGGCGGCGACCTCGCGCAGCGGGCTGAGCTGGCGGCGTACGACGACATAGCCGACGCCGGCGGCGGCCAGGACACCCAGCAGGGTCAGCAGAGCCTCCCAGAAGATCAGGCTCTCGATCGTGTTGTCGACCTCGTCGGTCGAACGGCCGGTGACGACCACCGTCTGCCCGAGGGTGGGGTTGAAGACGGACTGGGCGATCACTCGGTAGGTGCCACGGTCGGGCAGCTCGACGTCGTGGGGGCGCGCGTCGACGCGTACGTCCGCCATCAGCTCCAGGTCAGCGGCGCTGAGCGACTCCATCTGGTTGGGGTCGAAGTCGCCGAGGTTGCCCTGCGGCTCACCGTTCTCGGGGAACGCCGCGAAGACGGAGTCCGGTCCGGTGTTGAAGTCGCTGGGCCGGCCCGGGCTGGCGACACCACGAGCCATGTCGCGTACGTCTCGGTCGAGCCGATCCATCAACGTCTCGCGCAGCGCGATCGTGGCGAAGGTGGCGATCAGGAGCGAGACGACCAGCACCAGGGAGACCGCGGTGATGACCAGGCGCGAGCTCAGCGGCGCGACCAGTCGCCTCAGCTGCACGCTCACTCAGCGGCCTTCAGCACATAGCCGGCGCCGCGCATCGTGTGGATCATCGGCTCACGGCCGGCGTCGATCTTCTTGCGCAGGTAGGAGATGTAGAGCTCGACGACGTTGGCCTGGCCGCCGAAGTCGTAGGACCAGACCCGGTCGAGGATCTGGGCCTTGGACAGCACCCGGCGGGGGTTGCGCATCAGGAAGCGGAGCAGCTCGAACTCGGTCGCGGTGAGCGTGATCTCCTCCCCGTCACGGTGCACCTCGCGCGAGTCCTCGTCCATCGTCAGGTCGCCGACGCGGATCACCGAGTGCTCCTCGACCCGGGTCGCGCCGGCCCGCCGCATCAGCCCCCGCAGCCGCGCGACGAGCTCTTCGAGCGAGAACGGCTTGGTCACGTAGTCATCACCACCCGCGGTCAGCCCGGCGACCCGGTCCTCGACCGCGTCCTTGGCGGTGAGGAAGAGGACGGGTACGGCCGGGTTGGTCGACCGCACCCGGCGCAGGACCTCGAGCCCGTCGAAGTCGGGGAGCATCCAGTCGAGCACGATCGCGTCGGGCGTGAAGTCGCGGGCGGCACTGACCGCCTTGATGCCGGTGTGTGCCGCTGCCACCTCCCAACCCTCGTAGCGCAGCGCCATCATGATCAGCTCGGCGATGTTGACCTCGTCGTCCACGACGAGAACACGAAGGGGCGACCCGTCGAGACGGGTCATGTCGGAGGCGGCAGCGGTCATGTCACTCATACTGCACCGCGAGGCTGTGTGAATCCTGTGTAGGTCCTGTGCGCGTCATCTGGACGGCGGACCACCACCGGCGGGGAAACCGCCTCCACCTCCGGAGAACCCTCCCGACCCGCCCCCGGTGCTGAAGGCGCCGCCATCGCTGTCGGAGGAGTCCGTGGTCGGCAGCGGAGTGGAGAGGTCAGCCAGCACGATCTCATCGCCCGCGTCGATCCCTTCGGTCACCTCGACCGTGGTCCTGCCGGTCAGGCCGGTGGTGACGCGTACACTCTCGGGGTTCCCGTCCTTGTCGAGCACGGTCACGGATCCGTTGGAGACGGCCGAAGCCGGAACGGTGAGTACGTCCTCGGCGGATCCAAGGACGACCTCCACCGTCGCGGTGTTGCCGGCGAGCAGGTCCAGACCCTCCTCGTCGAGCGTCACGGTCACCGAGAACGTGGTGCTGCCCGAGGACGTGTCCGGTACCTTGCCGAGCAGGGTGACCTTGCCGCGCAGATCCTTGTCGACACCGGCCGGCGAGACCGTGGCCGTCTGCCCCACCTGCAGCTTGCTCAGCTGTGCGCTCGTGACCTCGAGCTCGACGCTCGTCAGGCCCTCGGCGATCACGGTGACCGCGGCGGCGCCGGCACTCACCGAGGACCCTTCGGTCACATCCACAGCAGCGACCGTGACGTCCGCAGGCGCCTTGATCACGGCGGCGGCCAACGCTGCCTTGGCGTCGATGACGTCGACCTTGGCCCGGTCGATCTCGGCCTGGTCCTGGGCGATCGTCGCCGCCGTGACCGACTGGCCGGCGCCGCCCATGGCGCCCCCGGAGCCGCTCTCCGAGCTGCCCTGGCCCGTCATGCCCTCCGGCTGTCTGCCCGTGCCGCTCTGACCTTCGGCGCCGCCTCCGGTGCCGCCGGGCATCGCCCCGCCGGAGCCGCCCGGGGATCCACCCGCGGTTCCACCTTGGCCACCCTCGGGGGTTCCTCCGGTGCCTCCGCCCGAGGACCCTCCGCCTGATGACCCTCCGCCTGATGACCCTGCGCCTGATGACCCTGCGGCGGAGGCCGAGGCGAGCAGGGCGTCGAGATCATCGATCGCGGTGTCGAGCGTCCCCTTCGCGCCCGAGAGCGCCTCCTTGGCGCGGCCGACGGCCTCCTGCGCGGAGTTGAGCTGACCGATCGCATCCTGCACGCTGCCCTTGGCCGAGCCCTGGGCAGCGAGTGCGTCGTTCAGGTTGCTGGTGCACTTCTCCGAGGAACCTTCGTCGGTCGAGGTGCAGCTGGCCTTGGCATCGTTCAGCGCCTGGGCGAGGGCTCCACCGTCGTCGAGCGCGCCGCCACCCGAGACGAGCGCGGTGAGCTTGTCGATGGCGGCGGACAGGTCAGCCTGCGCGCCGTCGAGCTCGCCCCCCGCCGTGGAGACCGCGGTCTGGGCGTCGGTGACCTCGGTCTGCAGCGCCTTGATCCCCGCGACGACGTCGCCGTCGCTGACCGCCGTCACGGTGCCTGAGGTGCCGGTGAAGACGGCTGCGATCACATCGCCCGGCGAGTCGGACGTCGTAGTGCTCGACTCGGTGGCCGTGCTCGAGGAGGAGGAGCCGGACGCCTGGGCCTCCTTGTCGGACTCCAGCTGTGCCTTGGCCGAGGCGAGGGAAGCCTTGGCCGTCTTGAGGCTCTGCTTCAGCGAGGTCGTGTCGAGCTTGGCCAGGACCTTGCCCTTCTTGACCGTGGCGCCCTCCTCGACGACCGAGGCCACGGTGCCGCTGGTACCGAAGCTGAGATCGGCGCGGCCGTTGGGCGCGACCGTCCCGGTGAGCGAGAGGGTCTGCTCGACGTCGCCGGTCGAGGCCGCCGCGAGACGGTAGCCGTCGGTGGCGTCCGTCGAGGCGGCGTACGCCACGTAGCCGCAGCCGGCGAGGACGGCCAGGGTCGCCACTCCGGAGGTGGCTCTGACCCAGCGCGCAGCCGGCCTTCTCACGACGACGCTCCGTCCTGCGAGCCGCCGCCGCCCGGGAACCCACCACGTCCGAAGCCGGTGGAGCACTCGCCGTCGACCGCGTCGGAGACCTCGATCCTCTCGGCGCTCACCGCGCCGGTGTCGTCCGCGGTGCCGCTGGCCGTGACGCAGCGGCCGATGGCCAGTGCCGAGGCGTCGGCCGTCGTGGTCGTCGTCACCGTGGTCTCACCGGTCGTGGTCACGGTCACCGTCGCGGTCTCGGGCTCAGCACCCTCCTCGGCCTGCGGATCGAAGCCCGTCGCAGCGACCGTGATCGTGTCGCCGGAGACGGCGGTGACCTCACCCGACGTACCGAACCCGCCACCGCCTCCCGGGCCACCTGAGGGCATCCCGCCCTGCGGCGCGCCCGAGGGCATCTCCCCCTCGGGCATGCCGGACGGCATCCCGCCCTCGGGCATCCCTGAGGGACGGCCGCCGCCGAAGCCACCCTGGCATGATCCGTCGGTCTTCTCCGTGACGCGGATCGAGCCCGCGGTCACCGCGGTGTCGGAGCTCTCCGAGCCGTCGGCCGGGGTGACCATCACGCACACGCCGGCCTTGACGTCGGAGAGACTCCCGGCGACCTGCTGGGTGATCGCGGTCTTGTCGGTGTAGGTCACGGCGGTCTGGCTGTCGCTGCCCTGCACCTGGATGGTGGAGCCGTCAGCCGCGGCGATCTTGCCGCTGGCCCCGGGCATGCCGCCGCGCTGGCCGCCGCCCTGTTGGCCGGCCCCCCGGCTGTCGTCCGCGGGAGCGTCTCGAGCCGTGTCGTCGGAGCCGCAGGCGGTGAACATGAACAGCCCGCCCACGGCGATGGCTGCCAAACAGATGCGCTTCACAAGAGTTCCTTAGTACGTCGAGATGGGTGCGTCACTCGCTGCGGAGTGCGTCGATCGGGGTCAGGCGAGCGGCACGGGTCGCGGGGTAGACCCCGAAGCCGATGCCGAGCGCGAGCGAGGTGGCCAAGGCGGCCGCGGTGGCGACCGGGGAGAGCGAGACCGGCTGGTCGATCAGGTCCGGCAGGCCCCAGGCGCCGAGGGAGGCGATGATGATGCCGACCACGCCACCTGCCAGTCCGAGCAGGGACGCCTCGACCAGAAACTGGTTGCGGATCACCGAAGGGGTGGCGCCGAGGGCCTTGCGCAGCCCGATCTCCCGGATCCGCTCGGTGACGGAGACGAGCATGATGTTCATGACGCCGATGCCGCCGACGAGCAGCGAGATCGCAGCGATGCCACCGAGCAGGACCGTGAGGGTCTCGTTGGTGGCGTTGGCGGTCTCGACCAACGAGTCCTGCGACAAGATCGTGAAGTCGGCATCGGCCGCACTCACGTCGTGCAGGTTGAGCAGCAGCGCGTTGATCTCCTGGTACGCGGCCGAGAGACCATCCTCCGAGGAGGCCTCCACGTAGATCGTCGAGACGCTCGAGCTGGAGGACCCGGTCAAGGCCTTCGCAGTGCTGATCGGGGTGACCGCGGTGTCGTCCTCGGTCGAACCCGACGAGGAGGATCCGCTCGAGGCGAGCACGCCGATCACCGTCAGCTGGGTGCCGCCGACGCTCACGCTCTGCCCGACCGGGTTGGTCGGTCCGCTGAACAGCTCCGAGGCGGTGTCGGACCCGAGCACGACCACCTTCGCGCCCTGAGAGACCTCCTGGGAGGTGAAGAAGCGTCCCGAGGAGAGGTCCCGCTGGCGTACGTCGGGCCACGAGGTCGTGGCGCCGACGAGCGAGGTGGTCCAGTTCGTCGTGCTGGTGTCGAGCTGGGCGTTGGAGGAGGTCACCGGCGCCACCCCCTTCACGTCCGGGGCGGCCTCGTCGTCCGCGATGGCGTCGGCGTCCTGGAGGGTCAGCGTGGACGCCGACCCGAACCCGCCGCGTATCCCGGACGAGTCGGTCGACGAGCCGGGCGAGATGATCAGCAGATTGCTGCCTAGTGCGCTGATCTGCGACTTCACCTGGTCCTGGGCGCCTTGGCCCAGCCCGACGGTGAGGATGACCGAGGCGATGCCGATCACGATGCCGAGCATGGTCAGCAACGACCGCAGCCGGTGGGAGCGGACCGCGTCCCACGCTGTGCGGAAGGTCTCCGCCCAGCTCATTCCGGTCGGTGTCCGCCCGGCGCCCGCGGTGTCGCGTCGTCGTCCCACGGTCCTCATCGCGCGCCCACCAGGTCGTCGGCCGTGATCAGGCCGTCGCGGATGGTCAGGTTCCGGCTCGCCCGGGCCGCGACGTCGTGCTCATGGGTGATCAGCACGATCGTGCGGCCGCTGTCGTGAAGCTCGTCGAGAAGCCCGAGCACAGCCGTGGTCGAGCCGGAGTCGAGGTTGCCGGTGGGCTCGTCAGCCAGGATGATGTCCGGCTCGGTGACCAGGGCCCGAGCCACCGCGACGCGCTGCTGCTGGCCACCGGAGAGCTCACCGGGCCGGTTGTCGACCCGGTCGCCGAGGCCGACCCTCGTCAGTGCCCCGACGGCGCGCTCGTGCCGCTCGGCCCTGCCCATGCCGGCGTACACCAGCGGTAGCTCGACGTTGCGCCACGCCGCCAGGCTCGGCAGCAGGTTGAACTGCTGGAACACGAAGCCGATCCGGCGGTTGCGGACATGGGCGAGCTCGGTCTCCGACATCGTCGAGACGTCCTCGCCGCCGAGGTGGTAGCTCCCCTGCGTCGGTACGTCGAGGCAGCCGAGGATGTTCATCAGCGTCGACTTTCCCGACCCCGATGGGCCGACCACGGCGACGTACTCTCCCGCGGTGATGCGCATGTCGACGCCGCGCAGAGCCTCGAACTCGATCGAACCGGAATGGTAGGTCTTGCGTACGCCCTCCAGCGACACCACCGCGTCGGTGGTCTCGGAGATCACGTCGAGCGTGCTCACTGGCCACCGCCGCCCGGGAAGCCACCGCCACCACCGGGGAAGCCGCCGCCACCCTGGAAGCCCTCGGGGAGCTCTCCGCCACCCGGAAGGCCGCCCTGGCCACCTTGACCGCCCTCGCCTCCGCCACCGCTGCCACGGCCGGCGGGCCTGGTGAACCCCTGCATCTCGACGCTGTCGCCGTCCTCGAGGCCCTTGGTGATCTCGGTCGTCGCGCCGTACACCTCGCCGATCGTCACCTCGGTCTTGACGGCCTTTCCGTCGACGACCTTGTCGACGTACGTCTTGTCGCTCTCGGTCCGGATGGCGGCGCTGTTGACGGTGAGCACGTTCTCCCGCTGCTCGACCGTGATCGCGGCGGTGACGCTGGTGCCGGGATAGACGTCCTCGACCTCGCCGGTGACCGCGATCGTCACCGGGAAGACCGCGGCACCGGTCGAGCTGGACTCGGCCACCTTCCCGACCGTGGAGACCGTGCCGTAGATGTCCTCCTCGGCCCCGTTGAGGGTGAGGGTGGCCTGGAGACCCTTCTTCACCTCCGAAGCGTCGTCGGCGCTGACGGTCGCCTCGACCACGAACGTGTCGGTGGAGACGACCGTGACGGTGCCGCTCGAGTCGCCGGAGCTGGAGTCGCTCGAGGAGTCCGATCCCGATCCGGTGCCTCCGGGCATGGCGCCGCCTCCGGCACCGCTGTCGCCCGACCCGGAGCTGCTGCTGGAGGATGAGGAGGAGCCGACGGTGTCGCCGACCTCGATGTCGAACGCCGTCACGGTGCCGGAGATCGTCGAGCGCAGAACGGCGTCCTCCACCGCCTCGCGGGCGCTGTCCAGATCGGCCTCGGCGGAGACCACGGCGGCCTCGTCGGAGGCGAGCTGTACGTCGGAGGCACCCGCGTCCTGGTCGGTCTCGTACTGTTCCTCGGCCGCGGTCAGCGCGGACTTCGCCGCGGTGCGGGCCGCGATCAAGGACTCGTCGTCGACCTCGGCGAGCGCCTGACCCTTCTTGACGACGTCGCCCTCGGCGACGCGCACCTTCGTCACGGTGCCCGAGACCTCGAAGGTCAGGTCGGCGGACTCGGCCGCCTCGACGGTGCCGCTGGCGGATACCGTCTGCTTCACGGTTCCCGAGGACGCCTGCACCGTCATCGTCTGGGACTGCGTGGTGTCCTTGCGGGCGAGCGCCCAGGCGCCCGCTCCACCACCACCGACCATCACTGCCGCCACTCCGGCGGCGAGGAGGATCCGGGCCGTACGCCCCAGCCTTCGCCACCGCTCCGTGAGTCTCTTGCGCACCACGCTGCCTCTCTCCTACGCCCCGCGGCGGGGCGCCGGAGGGTGACGAGAGGACTGTCGTGTGCGTGGCTATGCGGGAGGTCGGCTCCGGCTGTGGGGAGCCTATGAATCGGGCGCGTCGCCGACCCGGCGGGCGGTGTGGACCATCAGGTCCGCGCGCACCTCGACCTGCTCAGGGAGGACCGCGGCCAGGTCGACGAAGAGTGCGGAACGGTCGGCGGTCGAGAGGATCCGGATCGCGGAGATGGTGTCGAGGTGGCGCAGGTAGTCCGCACGAGCGAGGGTGAACCGGCGCGGCACCTCCCGCTGGCGCACGTCGCTCAGCCGGCTATCGGCCAGCATCTCGTCCCCGGGGAACAGCATCGGCGCGTCAGCCGCGGACGGCGGCGGCAGGTGGCGTCCCTCAGGGGCGTACGCCGCGATCATCTCGTCCTCTATGGCCGCGACCTCGTCGTCGGCCAGCACGAACGGGCCGCCGAAGAAGGCCACCGCTCCCCCGTCGCGGACCAGGGCGGTGGCGAGGTCCCACCGCGTCGC
Organism: Nocardioides sp. NPDC058538; assembly: GCF_042719275.1. Taxonomy (NCBI): domain Bacteria; kingdom Bacillati; phylum Actinomycetota; class Actinomycetes; order Propionibacteriales; family Nocardioidaceae; genus Nocardioides; species Nocardioides sp. NPDC058538. The sequence goes on from NZ_JBHXNY010000003.1 coordinate 60,301, forward strand.
CGGTGCCGTCCAGTGCCAGGAGGCGGCGGCGTAGAGGAGGTCAAACGGCTCGTACGCCGCCGGGTCGAGCTCCTCCAGCGCAGCACGCACCGCCGTCACCGGCAGGCCGGCGCACTCGCGCCGGAGCACGCCGAGCATGTGAGGGTCGGGGTCGGTGGCGACCACCTCGAGCCCGGCGGCCGCGAACATCCGGGTCGCCTTCCCGGTGCCGGCGCCGATCTCGATCGCCCGTCGCACCGGGCCGTCGGCGACATCGCTCACCAGCGCGACCAGGTCGTCGGGGTAGCCGGGGCGGAATCGCTCGTAGTCCTCCGCGACCGCCCCGAAGCTCCGTGCCCGTTCGAGCCCAGCCTCGGAGCCGGTCACAGCCCGGGAGCTCCCCAGACGGCGAGCCAGCGGGAGAGGTCCTTCTCGACCGGCAGATCACCCTCGATCGCGGTGCGGACGTTGATCTCGAGCAGGTTGTCGCGCTGCTGCGGGCCGGTCGGGGCGAAGGGGTAGAAGGTGCCCTGCTTGTAGAGGTAGATCAGGCCGACGCTGCGCCCGCCGGCGTCCGTGCTGCTGTCACGGAAGGCGATCAGCGAGCACAGCAGACCTGGGCCGAAGCCGTTCATCTCCAGGGTGGTGTTGACCGCGTGCAGGTCGGTGACCAGACCGGTGATGTCGGGATCGGCCGGGTCCAGCGGCTCGTGGTCGACGCTGAGCCAGGTGAAACCGAACTCGTCGACGCTCGTGGTCACCGTCGGCGCGCCCTCGGAGGCACCGAGCAGCTCGACGATGTCGCTCTGCGTGGCGGCGAACCCGGCACCGGCCGCGGCCCGGTAGCAGACCGCTCCGTCGCCGGTCGGGACCAGCCCGAGCGAGGTCTGCATGGTGAGTGCGGCGGTCGGCACCGCGAACAGTGCGTCGAGGTTGGCCTGCTTCGGTCGCGTACGACCCGTGATGACATCCCAGAAGCCCACGTCGCCGACCCTACTGGGTCGGGCGGCCGAGCTCGGCCTCGATCCGAGCGAGCTGCTCCAGGCGCTGCTCCAGCGAGGGGTGCGTCGAGGTGAGCGTACGCAGCGACTGGCCGCTGATCGCCGGCGCGATGAAGAACGCGTTCATCGCCTGCGACGACCGCAGGTCGCGGCTCGGGATCGCGGAGATCTCACCGGTGATCTTCTGCAGCGCGCTGGCCAGGGCGCCCGGCTTCATGGTCAGCTGCGCGCCGGCCCGGTCGGCGGCCAGCTCGCGATAGCGCGACAGCATCCGCAGCAGCAGCCAGGAGACGGCGTAGACCGCCAGCGAGACCAGCAGCACCACCAGCCACACCGGGAGACCGTTGTTGTTGTCGCGGCGGCCACCACCTGCGTACGCACCGTACTGGGAGCCGCGGCTCAGCATCCCGGCCACGATGCCTGCCGAGGAGGCGACCGTCATCACCAGCACGTCGCGGTGGGCGACGTGGGAGAGCTCGTGGGCGAGCACGCCCTCCAGCTCCTCGGCGGTCAGGCGCTGCATGATGCCGGTGGTCACCACGACCGCGGACCGCTTCGGCGAGCGGCCGGTGGCGAAGGCGTTGGGCATGTCGGTGTGCGCGATCCCGACCCGCGGCTTCGGCATGTCGGCCAGCGCGCACAGCCGGTCGATCATCGCGTGCAGCTCGGGAGCCTCCTGGGCCGACACCTCGCGCGCGCCCATGGCGCGCATCGCGAGGGTGTCGGAGGCGTACCACTGCCACCAGGCGATGCCGAGCCCGACGATGCCGATGATCGGCGCCCACTGCGCGGGCATGACGAACATCAGCGCCACGATGAGCCCGACGAACAGCGCGCCGAGCAGGAACATCACCGTGGTCATCCGGATGGTCAGCCCGGCATCACCCTGGAAGCGTGACATGTTTCTAACCGGGGATGAGGCCCTCGTCGCCGAGCATCTCGGAGACCTCGGCGAGCGTGGAGCCGGGTCCGGGAAGGATCAGGTCGGAGGAGTCGATCGCGTCGACCGGGTGGGCAGTGCCCATCGAACGTACGCCATCGAGCAGCGCCTCCAGGGCCGCGTCGAAGACGGCCTCGTCGGTGCCCTTGCAGGCGGTCTCGACCGCGGCGTCGAGCTGGTTGAGCTTGTCGACGGAGGCATCGTCGAGGTCGTACTGCCCCTCGCCGAGGATGCGTACGATCACTGCTCGGCCTTCTTCTCGGTCGACTCCACGTCGATGACCGGCGCGTTGGCGTCGGCACCGGGCAGCGCCTGCGTCTGCTGCGGGGCGTTGATGCCCTTCAGCGCGGCGAGCTCGGCCTCGACGTCGCTGGTCGAGCTGAGCGCGTCGAGCTGGCGGGTGATGTCGTCGGTGGGACCGGCGGTGAGGTCGTCGAGGGCACCGGAGGCGAGCAGCTCGTCGACGGCGCCGGCGCGAGCCTGCATCTCCAGGGTCTTGTCCTCGGCACGCTGCATTGCCATGCCGACGTCGCCCATCTCCTCGCCGATGCCGGAGATCGCCTCGTTGATCCGGGTCTGCGCCTCGGCGGCGGTGTAGGTCGCCTTGATGGTCTCCTTCTTGGTGCGGAAGGACTCCACCTTGGCCTGCAGGCGCTGCTGGGCGAGGGTGAGCTTCTCCTCCTCACCCTGAAGCGTGGCGAGCTGGGTGTTGAGGTCGTTCATCTGCTGGGTGAGACCGCTCTTGCGCGTGAGAGCCTCGCGGGCAAGATCCTCGCGGTTCATCTCGATGGCCTTCTGGGCCTGCTGGGTGAGCTTGTCGGACTGCTGCTTGAGCCCGTTGATCTGCAGCTCGACGCGCTTGCGGCTGGTCGCGACGTCCGCGACACCGCGGCGCACCTGCTGCAGCATCTGAAGCTGCTTCTGGTAGCTGTAGTCGAGCACCTCCCGTGGGTCCTCGGCCTTGTCGAGCGCCTTGTTTGCCTTCGCCTTGAAGACCAGGCTCAGCCGCTTCATCACACTCATCGGTTCCCTTTACGCCTCTCATATGCGGCCGACCGCCGGCCGCCCCGCGTCGTCGCTTGCCGCTGGACTCTCGTCGTCCTAGGACAAGTGTTGCCTCTCACCTTAGGCCGGGTCCACAAAACTCGCTGTCAGGGTCCTTCGGGATATCCTGTATGTGTCCCAGCCAACAGTAAGAGGTCACCCGTTGTTCGGTCGCAAGTCCCCCGCCCCGCAGGTCGTCGAGCCCGAGAACCCGGTCAAGGAGACCGGTAAGGGTCGTCCGACCCCTTCGCGCAAGGAAGCGGAGGCGGCCCGCAAGGCGCGACTCAAGCAGCCGCGCTCCCGCAAGGAGATCAACGCCGCCAACCGCGCCCAGCGCTCCGAGCATGGCGACAAGATGCGCCAGGCGATGAAGACCGGCGACGAGCGCTACCTTCCGCTGCGCGACAAGGGCCCGGTCAAGCGGTTCATCCGCGACTGGATCGACGCCCGGTTCACCTTCGCCGAGATCGTGCTCCCGGTGCTGATCATCGCGCTCGTGGTGCCCTACATCAGCCTCGAGCTGGCGATGTACTCCCAGCTCTTCACCCTCGTCGTGATGGCCACCGTGATCATCAACCTGATCGCGCTGCGCTTCCTGCTCCGCAAGGAGCTCAAGCGCCGCTTCCCCGACAACGACCTCAAGGGCACCACCTACTACGCGATCATGCGCTCCATCCAGATCCGCCCCCTGCGCCTGCCGAAGCCGCAGGTCAAGATCGGCGCGCAGCTCCCCGACGACTACCGCTGAGTCTCGGACCCGGGAGGGTCCTCGACCTCGCAGATCAGGCTGGCGCCGCCCATGCGGTGCTGGAAGCTCCAGGCGCTGGCCAGATCGGTGAGCTTGTCGGCGATGAAGGGCTCCGGTGCCGCCGCGGGCATCGAGGTGAGCGTCCAGACCGTGGAGAGCTCGACCCGGGTCGGCGTACGCCATGCCAGCTTGACCCAGATCTCGCCGGGCAGGTTCGAGACGGCCACATGGACGCCGAAGGCTGCGAGCACCTCGAGCCGGTTGGCGGCGCGGTTGCCGACGACCCGTGAGTCGGTCCACGCCCGCACCTGGCTCATCGCCTGGTCCGGCGTCAGCAGATCGGCCGCATCGTCGCGGTCGGTCTCGTGGACGTAGTTGCTCATCAATTGACCTTTCGGGTGGGGGTTGGTGCGGCCGGAGCCGTCTGGATGTCCCAGATGGTGTCGAGGCCTGCTCGTCGAAGCCGTCCGGCAAGCGCCGGATCGGCGTTCCGGAGATGTAGGGGCACGCCCCGCGTCCCGCAGCGCCGTTTGGCCCACAGCAGCGCCGCGACGGTCGTCGAGGAGAACTCGGTCAGGCCGGACAGGTCGACCACGACCGCCTCAGGACCTCCCCCGAGCATCTCCGCCAGCCGCCAGCGCAGGTTGTGGATCGCCCGCAGGCAGGTGGCGTCCGAGAACGGGACGACGACGATCTCGTCGACCGGGTAGAAGTCCGCCTCGCTCATGCCGCCCACACTGCCCAGGCTGTATGGAGGTCCTTTCGCAGTTTCGTGTCAGTTGCGTGTCACTTCCGGCGGGCAGGCCACCACGAGTCGGCCTCCTGCCCGTTCGGGTGAGACGATGCGAGACGTGCAAGAGGCAGCCAAGCGAGTGCTCATCCTGGAGGACGACTACGGGCTGCGTACCTCCCTCCGGCTCTTCCTCGAGCAGGAGGGATACGCGGTCGGTGAGGCCGACGATGCCGAGATCGCCCTCGATCTGGCCGCCGCCGAGCCGTTCGACGTGATGCTCGTCGACCTGATGCTCGGCGGCATCGACGGATTCACCTTCATCCGCAGCGTTCGCCCGCGGACGACCGCTCCGATCATCGTGATCAGCGCTCGAGACGGATCCAAGGACGTGGTCGCGGCACTGGAGGCAGGAGCAGACGACTACGTACGCAAGCCGTTCGACGTCGCCGAGGTCAGAGCCCGGATCAAGGCCGCGCTGCGGCGCCCTGACTACCCGCTCGCTCCCACCTCGGGCGGCTACACCCCCATCGGGGGTGTCGTGCTCGACTCGACCGACGGGCCGCTGGTCTTCGACCCGGCGGCCGCCACCCTGCGTCGCGGCCCCGTGGATCTGCACCTCACCAGCACCGAGTTCAAGCTTCTGCTGGCGCTGGCGACCAGCCCCGGCCGGGTGATGACCCGCGAGAACCTGGTCAACCAGATGTGGCCCGAGGGCCACCACGGTGACGTCCGGGTCGTCGATGTGCACGTCAGCCGGTTGCGCAACAAGGTCGACAACGACCCGGTGACCGGCGGGGTCATCTCGACGGTGCGTGGACTGGGCTACCGGCTGGATCCGCGATGATCCGGCGGCCGGTCTTTCGCGGGCTTCGCGCCAACGTCGTGGCGGCGTTCGCTGCCGGCGCCCTGTTGATCAGCCTGATCCTCGCCTTCAGCACCTACTTCTCCGCGCGGCACTACCTGATCGTCCAGCGCGAGCGGAACGCACTGCAGCAGGCCTACATCGACGCTGCCCTGGTCAAGGAGCGGCTGCGCACGAACGGCGTGAACGTCGCCGAGGTCCTGTCCGAGATCGCCCCGCCGAGGCGAACCACGGTGTTCGTCCACCAGGACGGCCAGTGGTACTCCTCCGATCTCACCACCCAGGTCCACGACGCCACCAGCAACGTCGCGACCAGCGTCGAGGCCGGAGAGGTCGCGCTGACCTGGACCGATACCGGCAACCGGCCCAACATCGTGGTCGGCGTCCCGCTCGAGGGGGTGGACGCCGACTACTACGAGGTCACCCACGCCAAGGAGCTCAGCGAGACCCTCGACACGATGGGTTACTCGCTCGCGATCTCAGCGGCCATCACGACCCTCGCCGGCGGAATCCTGGGGTGGTACGCGGCCCGGCGGGTGCTGCGGCCGCTACGGCAGGTCGCGCTGGCCGCCGCCCGGATCTCCGCCGGAGAGCTCGACACCCGGGTCGAGGCGACCGACGACCCCGATCTGGCCACCCTCACCGGTTCGTTCAACACGATGGTCGACACCGTCGTCGAGCGCCTCGACCATGACGCCCGCTTCGCGGCCGACGTCAGCCACGAGCTCCGTACGCCGGTCGCCACCCTCACCACCAGTCTCGGTGTCCTGCAGGGCGACAGCACGCTCTCGCCGAGCTCTGCGACCGCCGTCGGGCTGATGGCCGGCGAGCTGGACCGGTTCCGCGGCGCGCTCGAGGACCTGATCACCCTGGGACGACTCGACGCGGGGGTGCGCGAGTCGGAGTGGGAGGTGCTTGGCGTCGCGGACCTGGTCGCCGCCACCCTCGCCGAGGCCGAGATCGACGGCAGGGTCACCGTCGACGTTCCCGCGGATCTCGCGATCTATGCCGACCGGCTCCAGGTGCACCGGGCGCTGGCCAACCTGGTGCGCAACGCGGAGACCCACGGCGGCGGCCTGACCACGGTGCGCGCGATCACACGCCGCGGCTACGCCGAGATCCATGTCACCGACTCCGGTCCCGGCGTCCCCGCCGCCGAACGAGAACGCATCTTCGACAGGTTCGCCAGGATGGGCGCCCGCGGCGCGACCACCGGGAGCGGGCTGGGGCTGAGCATCGTCGAACAGACCGCGCAGCTCCACGACGGCTCGGTCTGGTGCCGCGAGGCCGACTCCGGCGGCGCCGACTTCGTGCTCTCCTTCCCACTGGCGCCCACGGCGAGGACCGCCGCGGCTCGCGAGGCGACATGAGGGCGATGCGTACGTCCTGGGCGGCGGGCGCCGCCGGCCTGCTCCTGCTCGCGGTGGCGTCGTGCGGAGTCCCCGATGACGACGAGGTACGCACCGTCGACCCTTCGGAAGTGCCGTACCACCTGCTCGAGGATGTGGACGAGGCCCCCTCGGGCGCGGCGCGCGGTCTCGCCGGTCCCCAGCTCTACTGGGTCGACGCCGAGGGCCGGCTCGTCGGTCGGCCCGCGGCGAGCTTCTGCGCGAAGACCCTGCGGGGGGTCGCCAAAGACATCCTCGACCAGCTCGGCGACGGGCCCTCGGCACGCGATCTGGGCTCCGGCCTCGGCACGGCCCTGCCTCCGGACAGATGGCTGAAGCTCGTGGCGATCACCCATCGCACCGCCCACCTCCGCGTCTCCCTCGACGACACGATCGCCACCAACCGGGTCGTGCTCGCGACGGCGCAGACGGTGCTGTCCCTGACCTCGATCCCCGGCGTGGACCAGGTGGAGCTGGAGTACGACGCCGGGCCGCTGCAGGTTCCGCGGTCCTCGGGTGAGCTCGCCGACGGACCGCTGCGGCACGACGACTACCGCAGCCTGCTCGCCGACCCCGCCGAGCAGCCCAAGGACGGGTCGCTCGAACCCAGCGACCTCTGCCCGGGCTGACCTGACTCGCCGCCGGCCTCAGGCGATACCGAGGACTTCCTCCAGGCCGATCGTGAGTCCCGGCCGCGAGCCGATGCCGCGGATCGCGGCGAGCACGCCGTGGGCGAAGGAGGCGTGCGAGAGCGAGTCGTGCCGGATGGTCAGGAGCTCGCCGACACCGCCGAGGATGACCTCCTGGTGGGCGACCGATCCGGACATCCGCAGGGAGTGGACAGGGATGCCGTCCACAGAGGCCCCACGGGCCCCGTCGAGGGCCGAGGTGGTCGCGTCGGGCGCCGGGTCCACCCCGGCCTCGCGGCGCGCCGCAGCGACGAGCTCGGCGGTCCTGCGTGCCGTGCCCGAAGGGGCGTCAGCCTTCCGCTCGTGGTGGGTCTCGACGATCTCCACCGACGGGAAGTGGGCGGCGGCGAGCTCGGCGAACCGCATCATCAGCACCGCGCCGACCGAGAAGTTGGGCACCACCATCGCGCCGACGCCAGGGTTCTTCGCCAGCCAGGTCTCGAGCTGCTCGACGCGGTCGGGCCCGAAGCCCGAGGTGCCGATCACCGTGTGCACGCCGCGGGACAGACAGAACTCCGCGTTGCCCATCACCGCCTCGAGCGTGGTGACGTCGACGGCCACCTCGGCACCGGCGTCGGTGATCGCCGAGAGCTCGTCGTCGCGACCGATCCTGGCGACGAGCTCCAGGTCGTCAGCGGATTCGACGGCCTCGCAGACCGCCGAACCGAGCTTGCCACGTGCACCGAGAACAGCCACCTTAGTCATGAGGCCACACCTTATAGATCACGCTCCAGCAACGATCGACCACCATCCGGTGAACAAATTGCGAGGCTTGTTCAGAGCTTGTCGAAGGGGCTGTGCGCGGAACCGTATGAGGATCTGGCAGTCTTGGACCCATGGTGGTGCAGACGATCCCTGCTCGGATCCGTTGGGCCGTTGATTTCATGGACATTCAACCGAACGATCATGTCCTTGAGATCGGCTGTGGCCCGGGGGCTGGTGCCGAGCTGATCTGTAGCCGGCTGGAGACCGGAAAGCTGTTTGCGATCGACCGCTCGGAGTCGGGTGTCGATCGTACGAAGCGACGCTGCGCGAAATACCTGGAGGCAGGACGCCTCACGGTCCGCCAGATCGACCTCGCGACGCTGCGGGTCCCGGTCAAGCGGCTGACGAAGGTGTTCGCGTTCAACGTCAACCTGTTCTGGGTGCGTGACGCATCCGCCGAGATAGCGCTGCTCCACGAGCGCGTGCTCCCCGGCGGCACGGTCAACCTCTTCTACGAGGCCACCCAGCGAGAGCAGGTCCCCGAGATCATCGAGAAGACGAGCAAGGCCCTGGCCGATGCCGGGTTCCGCGTCTCCATCGTCGACTCCAAGGTCCCCGCCGCCGTCGGGATCATCGGCAAGCGCTGACCCAGACCACGCCGAGACGTCAGTTTCTGACGTCGAAGCGTGGGGGTATGTTGGGGGGGTTGGGGCTGTGCTGGACGAGAAATGCGCTAGGGGGGGGGTATAGAAGA
>NZ_JBHXNY010000003.1:69153-240540 GCF_042719275.1 Nocardioides sp. NPDC058538
GCCACCCCCTCCCCCACACCCCCCCCACCCTCCTGTTTCTCAGGCCTCCGCGCCTTTTTCGTTTGCCGTATGCTCACTCCGCAAACCTAACCCCACGTCTCGGGCTCGAAAATCGACGTCTCGGCGGGTGTGGGTCAGGCGGGACCCACGACTGCCAGGATCTCTGGTCGAGCGAGGATCTCGGCGGCCACCTCTCGACACTCCTCCAGGGTGACCCCGTCGATGCGGGCCAGCACCTCGTCGATCGAGTAGAGCTCGCGGTGAACCAGCTCGGCACGGCCGATGCGGGACATCCGGGAGGCAGAGTCCTCCAGGCCCAGCACGAGGCCGCCACGCAGCTGGCCCTTGCCGAGCTCGAGCTCCTCGGCGGTGATGCCGTCGCGGGCGACGGCGGCCAGCTCGGAGCGTACGACCTCGAGGACCTCGTCGAGCTTGGCCGGCAGGCAGCCGACCTGGACCCCGAAGAGACCCGTCTCGGCGTGGCTGTAGGCGTAGGAGAAGACCGAATAGGCCAAGCCCCGGTGCTCGCGGACCTCCTGGAAGAGCCGTGAGGAGGTGGCGCCGCCGACGGCGGTGTTGACCACCTCGAAGGCGAAGCGGCGGTCGTCGCCACGCTGCAGACCCTCACGGGCCAGGATGACGTTGACCTGCTCCAGCGGCCGCTGGGCGCTGATCTCGCCGGGTGCGACCTCGAGCGGCGACCCCTCACGCGGGGGCACCGGCGCGGCCGATCCCCGCAGGAAGCCCGAGCCGGAGAACGCCTTCTCCACCATCGCCACGACCTCGTCGTGCTCGAGGTTGCCCGCGACCGAGACGACCATCCTGGGCGCCACGTAGTGGGCCCGGTAGAAGTCGTCGATCTCCTCGCGGGTCAGCGCGGCGATCGAGGCCTCCGTGCCGGCGATGCCCCGCCCGAGCGGGGTCTCGGCACCCCAAGCCTGCGCGGAGACGAGGTTGTGGATCACGTCGTCGGGGTCGTCGTCGTGCATCGCGATCTCGTCGAGGATCACGTCACGCTCGGCCTCCACGTCCTCCCCCGTGATCAGCGAGGAAGTCAGCATGTCGCCCACGACGTCGATCGCCAGCGGCAGGTCGACGTCGAGCACCCGCGCGTGGAAGCACGTGTACTCCTTGGCGGTGTAGGCGTTGAACTCCCCGCCGACGCGGTCCATCGAGGAGGAGATCTCCAAGGCCGTACGCGACGGGGTGCCCTTGAACAGCAGGTGCTCGAGGAAGTGGGAGCAGCCGTGCTGACGCGCGGTCTCGTCGCGGGACCCGACGCCGATGAAGACGCCGATGGCGGCCGAACGGACCCCGGCCATCTGCTCGGTCACGATCCGCAGGCCCGAGGGATGGACCGTGCGGCGTACGAGCGACGTCACCGCGCCGTTGACCTCGGTCTGCTCGAGCGTGACGGTGGTCCCGGGCTCCTGGTTATAGCCGGAGGACCGGCCGACACCTGCGTGTCGACCGGTCCCCCGGGTGGTGCGTGACACCAAGGTCACTCCTCGTCTGCGGCCTCGGTGGCGGTCTCCGCAGGAGCTTCCTCGGAAGGAGCCTCCTCCTCGAGCACCGGGGCCAGCGAGAGCTTGCCGCGGTCGTCGATCTCGGCGATCTCGACCTGGATCTTCTGGCCGACCTCGACGACGTCCTCCACCGACTCGACCCGCTTGCCGCCGTTGAGGGCGCGCAGCTTGGTGATGTGGAGCAGGCCGTCCTTGCCCGGGAGCAGGGCGACGAACGCGCCGAAGTTGGTCGTCTTCACGACCGTGCCGAGGTAGCGCTCGCCGACCTCGGGCATGGTCGGGTTGGCGATCGCGTTGACCGCCGCACGGGCGGCCTCGGCGGCGTCGCCGTCGGTCGCGCCGATGAGCACCGTGCCGTCGTCCTCGATGGAGATCTGGGCGCCGGTGTCGTCCTGGATCTGGTTGATGACCTTGCCCTTGGGCCCGATCAGCTCGCCGATCTTGTCGACGGGGACCTTCACGGTGATGATCCGCGGAGCGGTCGGAGCCATCTCCTCGACACCGCCGATGGCCTCGTGCATGACGTCCAGGATGGTCGTACGCGCGTCCTTGGCCTGGTTGAGGGCCTGGGCGAGGACCTCGGCCGGGATGCCGTCGAGCTTGGTGTCGAGCTGCAGCGCGGTCACGAACTCCGCGGTGCCGGCGACCTTGAAGTCCATGTCGCCGAAGGCGTCCTCGGCACCGAGGATGTCGGTCAGAGCGACGTACTTCGTCTCGCCGTCGATCTCACCGGAGATCAGGCCCATCGCGATGCCGGCGACCGGAGCCTTGAGCGGGACACCGGCGTTGAGCAGCGACATCGTCGAGGCGCAGACCGAGCCCATCGAGGTGGAGCCGTTGGAGCCCATCGCCTCGGAGAGCTGACGGATCGCGTAGGGGAACTCCTCGCGGCTCGGGAGCACCGGCAGGAGCGCGCGACGAGCGAGCGCACCGTGGCCGACCTCGCGGCGCTTGGGCGAGCCCACGCGACCGGTCTCGCCGGTGGAGAACGGCGGGAAGACGTACTTGTGCATGTAGCGACGGTGCTTCTCCGGGGAGAGCGTGTCGAGCTGCTGCTCCATCTTGAGCATGTCGAGGGTGGTCACACCCAGGATCTGGGTCTCGCCGCGCTCGAAGAGCGCAGAGCCGTGGACCCGCGGGATCACGCCGACCTCGGAGTGCAGCGGACGGATGTCGGCCAGTCCACGACCGTCGATGCGGACCTTGTCGCGCAGGACCTGGGTGCGGATGGCCTGCTTGGTGATGGCCTTGAACGCCGCACCGATCTCGCCCTCGCGGCCCTCGAACTGGTCGCCGAGCTTCTCCAGCAGGGCGGACTTGATCTTGTCGCCCTCTTCGTCGCGCTCCTGCTTGGTCAGGACGCGCTCGCGCGAGCCCTTGACGCTGTAGAGGTCGGTGACGTCGGCGCCGACGATGGCCTCGACGGCCTCGTAGACGTCGTCCTGGAAGTCCAGGAAGACCGGGTAGTCCTGGACCGGCTTGGCGGCCTGCTTGGCCAGCTCGGCCTGGGCCTCGACCAGCTGCTTGATGAACGGCTTGGCGGCGTCGATACCACCGGCCACGATGGCCTCGTTCGGGGCCTGGGTGCCGGACTGGACGAGCTCCCAGGCGGCCTCGGTGGCCTCGGCCTCGACCATCATGATGGCGACGTCCCCGGTGTCGGTGACGCGGCCGGCGACGACCATGTCGAAGACGGCGTTCTCGAGCTGGCTGTGGGTCGGGAAAGCGACCCACTGGCCCTCGATCAGAGCGACGCGCACGCCGCCGACCGGGCCGGAGAACGGCAGGCCGGAGAGCTGGGTCGACATCGACGCGGCGTTGATCGCGAGCACGTCGTAGGGCTGGTCGGGGTCGAGCGCCATGACGGTGATGACGACCTGGACCTCGTTGCGCAGACCCTTCTTGAAGGTCGGGCGCAGCGGGCGGTCGATCAGGCGGCAGGTGAGGATCGCGTCCTCGCCCGGGCGACCCTCGGAACGGAAGAACGAGCCGGGGATCTTGCCCGCGGCGTACATCCGCTCCTCGACGTCGATGGTGAGCGGGAAGAAGTCGAAGTGGTCCTTCGGCTGCTTGGAGGCGGTGGTCGCCGAGAGCAGCATCGTCTCGTCGTCGAGGTAGGCGGTCACGGAACCCGCGGCCTGCCGGGCGAGCAGCCCGGTCTCGAACTTGACGGTGCGGGTGCCGAACTTGCCGTTGTCGATGGTCGTCTCGACGGCGGTGATGACTGGTTCAGTCAAGGATTCGTCCTTGTCTAGGTCTCGGAGCGCCCCCGCGCCGGGCGTGTGCACTCGTTGTGCACGGGGCCGGTCTTCGATCGAGACCCTCAGGTCCGCGACGGACCTGGGAATCACTACCGAGGACCGAGCCGGACGGGCGGGCCGCTCCTGGTGATGTGTTCCATTTTCCGAGTGCCTGCGCGGCTGGCGCTAGCACTCATCGCTCAGCCTATCCGTCCCCTGCCCGAAATGCGGAACGGAGGCACGCGCGTGCCTCCGCGAGGACATCACACGACGGTGACGGGGTGGCGTACGACGGCGTCGAAGAGGTAGCCGCCGGGGTTGTGGGCGGCGACGTCGGGCTGGGTGCGGCCGGCCCGGTCGGTGGCCCGGACGAGGATCTCGTACGCCCCCGGCTCGGGGTTGCGCCAGGTGTGGTCCCACTGCGCCCAACCGAGGCCGTGGCCGCCGGTCGGGCGGCCCGGCGCGTGCGGAACCGCCCGCGCCCAGGTCTCTCCCCCGTCGGTGCTGATCTCGACGCGCGCGATCGGCGCGGCGCCGGACCAGGAGCGACCGCTCAGCACGATCCGCTCGCCGGCCGGGATCTCGGCGTTCCACTCGAGCTCGAGGGCCGAGCGGACCGGGTTGACGGTGAGCGGGCCGTCGACGTTGTACCACTTCGTGTCCCACGGCGAGGTCAGCACGCTCGTGGACACCTCCAGCGAGCCGAGCCACTTGATGCTCGCGATACCGATCCAGCCGGGCAGCAGCAGCCGTAGCGGGAAGCCGTGATCGGGCAGCAGGTCCTCACCGTTGGCGCCCCAGACGAGCAGGGCGTCGTCGACGGCCTTCTCGATCGGGAACGGGCGCCGCACCCGGCCGTAGTCGACACCCTTGTCCACATAGCCGGCGTCGAGCCCGCTCGCCTGCACCGAGACCGCGTCCTGACGGATGCCGGCGGCGGCCAGGACGTCCGCCAGGCGTACGCCCTTCCAGCGGACCGCACCCACCGCGCCGAGCGTCCACCTGGTGCCGCTGACCTCCTGGCCCTGCTGGGTGGTGAAGAAGCTGCGGCCGTTGCCGGTGCACTCGTGCACCGAGGTCGTCTCGACGTGCCGGAAGGCCTTGAGATCGTCGAGGGTGAGCTTGAGACCGGCGGGCCCGCGCAGCCCGTCGCCGAAGATCTCCAGCTCGTACGTCTCCGGGTCGATCTGCGGGGTCGCGGTGTGATTGCGCACGAACAGGTCGGCCTGCGGGGTCAGGTAGCGGCGCGGGTCGACCGAGTCCCAGCGGGTCTCGGCGTTGGTGCCGTAGTCGATGAACCGCTCGACGGGCAGCGGTTTGAGGATCGCGGGAGCCCCCGCGGCGGCGCCGGCCGTCACCGAGTCAGTGACCTGCGCGGTGCCCACCGCTGCCGCCCCGAGTGCCGCGGTGGTGAGGAAGGTGCGTCGGTTCAGACCTGGGGACGTCATGTCTAAACATTAACATGATTCACTTACTCTTGTTTGGGTTTCGCCAGTCGGCTCGGCCACCAGATCCGGTCGCCGGCATCGAGGTTGATGGCGGTGACCAGGATCGACCGGACGATCATCGTGTCGAGCATGACCCCCAGCGCGACGGTCACCCCGATCTCGGCCAGGAAGACCATCGGCAGCGAGCCGAGCACCAGGAACGTCGCCGCGAGCACGACGCCCGCCGAGGTGATCACGCCACCGGTCGAGGTCAGGCCGACGAGCGACCCCGCCCGGGTGCCGAGGACCTCCGCCTCCTCACGCACCCTGGTCATCAGGAAGATGTTGTAGTCGATGCCCAGCGCGACCAGGAACACGAAGGCGAACAGCGGGAACCCCGGGTCCGTGCCCGCGAAGCCGAAGACGAACTCGAAGAGCAGCACCGAGATGCCGAGTGCCGCCCCGAACGACAGGATCACCGTGCCGAGCAGGATCAGCGGGGCGAGCAGCGCCCGCAGGAGCACCATCAACACCAGCAGCACGACCAGCAGGACGATCGGGATGATCACCAGGTTGTCGCGCTGACTGGCGTCGAGGGTGTCGAGCATCATCGCCGAGGTTCCGGTGACCAGCGCGCCCGAGCCGTCCACCTCCTGCACCGCCGAGCGTGCGGCGGCCACGATGTCGTACGCCTCGGGCGAGGTCACGTCCGCATCGACCACCGCCGCGATCGCGACGACGCCGTCCTGCGGCGGGCCGAGCGGGAAGCTCACCATCTCCCCCGCCGGGGTCTCGGTGGGCACCAGCCCGTCGACGCCGTCGAGCGCCTGCTGCACCTGCGCTTGCGCCGCCTCGTCGGCGACCACGAGCAGCTGGTTGGACTGGTCGGCCATCTCGTGGTCGACCAGCACCTGCTGGCCGGTGATCGAGTCGAACTCCTTGGTGTAGGTCTCGTCCGATGCCAGTCCGTTGGCGTCGAGCCGGAACAGGCCGAGGCAGGCGAGGAGCAGAAGGCCGGTCGTCACCACCCAGACCCGGCGCGGCCGGACCGAGACCATCCGGCCGACTCTCGCCCACAGTCCGGTCTCGGTCGGGTCCTCCGACCCGAACGCCGGACGCTTCGGCCAGAAGACCCAGCGGCCGCAGATGACCAGCAGGGCAGGCAGCAGGGTGACCATCGCCAGATAGGTCACCCCGATACCGACGGCCACGACCGGCCCCATCCCGGAGGTCGAGTTCATCTCCGCGAAGGTCAGGCAGAGCATGGCCAGGGCGACCGTCACGGCGCTGGCGAGGATCGCCGGGGCGGCACGATGCAGGGCATGCGCCATCGCGTCGTGACGGTCCTCGAAGTTGCGCAGCTCCTCGCGGTAGCGGGAGACCAGCAGCAGGGCGTAGTCGGTGCCGGCACCGATCGCCAGGATGCTCAAGATGGCCTGGCTCTGGCCGTTGACGGTCAGACCTGCCTCCTTCGCCAGGAAGTAGACCAGGCCCATCGTCACGCCCAGGCCGACCACCACCGAGACGATCGGGAAGATCCAGAGCACCGGGCTGCGATAGACGAACAGCAAGATGACCACGACCACCGCGAGCGCGGCCAGCAGGAGCGTCGTGTCGATACCGCCGAACGCCTCCGCCGCATCGGCCGCGGAGCCACCCTGGCCGGTGACATGGAGTCGTACGCCGTCGTGGTCGGCGATCCCGCGCACCTCGTCGACGAGGTCGGGCATCTTGTTCCAGCCGTCGGAGCCGAGGTCGAAGGTCACCGTGAGCTGGGCGACCTCGCCGTCCTCGGACAACCGCGGCGGCTCGATCTCGCCCTCGACCCCGTCGAGACCGCCGAGCTCGGCGATGTCACCCGAGGCGACCGCAGCGAGGTCGGCTCCGGTGGTGGTGGTCGAGGTGTAGACGAGCGTGGTCGGGATCGCGTTGGGGTTCTGGAAAGGGCTCATCTTGTCGAACCCGCGGGTCGACTCCGCCGACTCCGGCAGCCAGGAGCTGGCCTCGTTGTTCTGCACCTCGGTCAGCTTCCCGGCGAACCCGCCGAGGGCGACCACGGCGAGCAGCCAGAACACGACCACGACGTACTTGGTCCTCGGCCCGGTCAGCTTGCCCGCAATCTGTCGATGCACGGTCTCCACACTGCGCCTGATTCACCCGAGAACGGGCAGGAATGCCCCCTCAGGCCCAACCTTCCCTAAAACAGGCGAACGGGCCGCCCCCGATGTGGGGAGCGGCCCGCCGCTGCGAAGCGAAGATCAGGAGATCAACGACGAAGGCCGAGCTTCTCGATGATCGAGCGGTAGCGCTCGATGTCCTTCTTCTGAAGGTAGTTGAGAAGGCGGCGGCGCTGGCCGACGAGCAGCAGCAGACCACGACGGCTGTGGTGGTCGTGCTTGTGCTCCTTGAGGTGGTCGGTCAGGTGGGAGATGCGGTGCGACAGCAGCGCGATCTGCACCTCCGGCGAGCCGGTGTCACCCTCGGTCGTGGCGTACTCGGCGATGATCTTCTTCTTGGTCTCCGCGTCAGTTCCAACTGCCATGCGAAGGCTCCCTTCCGGCCCGTGGGCCTACTCGTTGCGCGGCGCGCCCGGGCCTGTTCACCGGGGCACTCTTGGTCCGCGGCCGATTTCACGGCTTGAGCCGCCGACCCCCATGGGTCGACAACCCGAGAAGATTAACAGCGAGCCGGCGTACGCCCCGAATCGCCGCCGGATCACGCCACGATCACGAGACGCGCCACCATCCGGCGCAACCTCCACCAGAACCTCATCGCTCTCCCCCTCGTCTCTCCCGCCACTGTGTTCGACGCTGTGGAGCCGGGTTCGGTTGCATCGGTCAGCTCATGGTTTCCCAGCGGCGCTCGGCGAGGCGCTGGGCGAGGCGCTCGGCGAGCTCGTCGTGACCCCGGGAAGCGAGGCCTTCGGTACGGTCGCCAGCGGCGGCTCCTGGATCGCCGGTGCGTCCTTGCTCCCCTCAGCGAACGGGTTCGGGTCGAGCGCGGTGCCCGGCTGGACCCGGCTGGGCAGCGGGAAGACGTTGTAGAGCTGCGCGGCACCGTTGGACCACGGGTAGTAGATCCGTGGCTGCAGCGGCTCACCGGTCATCTCGTCGGTGCAGACGACCTCGGCCATGTCGAGCTCGTCGCCGGTGACCGGCGGGAGCGGAGCGGCGCTCGTCGAGGTGCAATCGGGCTGGGTGACGACGTCGATCGGCTTCCCCTCCTGGTCGAAGAGCTGGACGCCGGTCAGCGGCTTGCCCGAGGCGTCGTACGGGTAGATGTTGCTGACCCAATTCCCGTTGGAGTAGATCCCGGCCTGCTCGTCCATCGGCGCGGCGTACCCGCCGCCGGCGCCGGCCTCGTTGAAGCCGTCGCTCCAGCCACGGTCGTAGTCGGTGCTGCCGCCGCCCCCGCTCGCCCAGGTCATGAAGAGCACGAACGCGGCGAACGTGTTCAGGCCCAGGAGCACGACCCTTGCGGCAGTCCCCCGCTCACCGCCGGGCCACACACGGCCGGCGCCGATGAACATGCTGACCGCCACCGCGACGATGAGCAGCAGCACGGCCGGGGCGCTCGACATGCTCCACCCGAACATCGCCGAGACCAGCCAGGCCGCGGCCCAGGCACGCACGATCCACCACAGCGGCCGCAGCCAGGCGACCACGGGCCCCAGGTCCGTACGCAGCAGCTCACCGCCCTTGGCGACCGCCGCGTCGAAGCGGTCGTGGCCGGCGTCCAGGAGCCCGTCGACCCGCTCCGCGAACCCCCGAGGCGCCTTCACACCCACGGGGATGCCAGCAGCGGCCCGCAGCTCCTTGGCGTACTCGACCGGGTCCCCGAGCGCGTCGGGACCGCGCTCCTCGACCAGCTCGGCGAAGTCGGCCTCGAGCCCGTCGGTGATGTCGCTGAGCACCTCCGGGTCGAGGTCGTCGAGCTCGCGGCGTACGCGAGCCAGGAAGAGCCGCACCTCCGGCGCGACGTTCGGCTCGGCATCTGTGGTCGTCATGCCGCCACCTCCGTAGCGCAAGCGCCAGAATACGGACGCGACGGCATGATGTTCTTGTTGTTCGCTCGCTGACGCTCGCTCATGCGCTTGCCCCTCGGAGGATCTCGGTGACGGTGGTGGAGAAGTGGGACCAGTCCTCGCTCTGCTGCTTGAGCTGGCCTTGCCCGGCAGGTGTGATGCCGTAGTACTTGCGGTGCGGACCGGACTCCGACGGGACGACGTAGGAGGTCAGGGCGCCGGCGGCGTAGAGCCGCCGCAGGGTGCCGTAGACCGATGCGTCGCCGACGTCCGTGAGCCCGCTGTCGCGGAGCTTGCGGACGATGTCATAGCCGTACGCGTCCTCGCCGTCGACGACGGCCAGGACGGTCAGGTCGAGCACCCCTTTGAGCAGCTGGGTGGTATCCATGCTTGGCACACTACTACGCAGTGCGCACTACTTGCCAGAGCATTGCACCGCGCGCCGCCGAGGAGCTCAGCGGCGTCGAGGGCCTGACCCTAGGACCGGCCGCGTACGTCGCGTACGAAGTCCTTCCAGGCGGCCGTGTCGCCGGCCGGCCCGGAGGCGCGGGTGGGGCCGGTGAAGGTGCGCACCTGGACAGGCTGAACGGGCCGCCCCGACGGCGAGGCGGGCGCGAGGCGGGTCTGGGCGGTCGGCACCGCGACGCTGGCGCGCAGCTGCTGGCCGTAGCCACCCGGCGCTCCCCCAGGGCCGGCGGGACCGCCGGGACCCCCGGGACCGCCGGGGCCGCCAAGGCCGCCGGATCCGCCGGAGATGAGCGAGGACATCGGCGTGTACTCCTCCACCTCGTCGATCTTGCCCGGCACCGCGAGCCAGATCAGCGCGATCAGGAACCCGGTCGCCCACCCGTAGGTCAGTCCGTACGCAGCACCCGACTCGAGCGCTTCGCCGAGCGTGGCCACGAACGACGCGGAGCTGCCGGCGAGGTAGGAGTAGAGGCTCCCGGCGACCTGTCCGGCGGCGGTGGCGACGATCGCGGCGAACCAGCAGCCGAGGAAGACCGGCCAGAATGCCCGCGGCCAGATGCCGATGGTGCCGAGCCAGGTCAGCAGCCAGGTGAGCACGAAGACGGTGCCGGTGAGGACGGCGGAGTTCACCAGGTCGTCGCCGGAGAGGAGACCGCTGAACGAGCCGTCGCCGAAGTAGGTGAGCCGGTCGCCGAGCAGCGCGGCCACCCAGCCGGCCGAGTCGGTGCCGTTCTCCTCCATCCAGGTCGAGAACGGCGCGGAGCCGGAGAGGAACTGCAGGACCCAGAGGCCACCGGTGACCAGGACCGCGTTGAGGAAGGCCGGGATGCCGCCGCGGGGGCGCTCGGCCTCGACCTCGGTCTCGTAGGCGGACGTTGGGGTGGAGTGGGGATCCATAGCCAACAATTCAACCGCACCTGGACCCCGCTGAACAGGCCGAGGGGTCTACGGCTCGGTAAGACCCTGCTGAAGGATGGGTCGCGCCCGCACCACGTCGGCGCGCATCTGCTCGACGAGCGCGTCGATCCCCTCGAAGGCGACCATGCCGCGCAGCCGCTCCACGAAGGCGACCTCGACCTCGACGCCGTAGAGCTCCAGGTCGTCGCGGTCGAGCACATAGGACTCGACCCGGCGCCCGACCACACCCTCGAATGTGGGGTTCGTCCCGACCGAGATGGCGGCCGGGAACCGCTCGCCGGTGTCACGCCTGGTCAGCCAGCCCGCGTAGATGCCGTCGGGCGGCACCGCGGTCAGCGAGTCGGTGGGCACGTTGGCCGTCGGGAACCCGAGCTCGCGGCCACGCTGGTCGCCCTTCACGACGACGCCGCGCACCGAGTAGGGACGGCCGAGCGCCTCGGCGGCGCCGGAG
The DNA here is from genome assembly GCF_042719275.1 of Nocardioides sp. NPDC058538. NCBI lineage: Bacteria > Bacillati > Actinomycetota > Actinomycetes > Propionibacteriales > Nocardioidaceae > Nocardioides > Nocardioides sp. NPDC058538. The sequence goes on from NZ_JBHXNY010000003.1 coordinate 80,208, forward strand.
ACGTCACCGGTCGCCAGGCACGTACGGATGTAGGTCGATGACCACACCTGGGGCCCGCCGTCGAGCGGGATCCCCTCGGCTGAGAAGTCGTGGATCTTGCCGTAGGCGACCAGGTCGGCCACGTCGCCGGCGGCCTTGCAGCCATAGCGGAAGTTGGCGCCGACCACGCACGCCTCGGCGTGCAGCGCGTCGACGAGCACGCGCTGGGCGAAGTCGTCGGGTGACCAGTTGGCCATCTCCATGTCGAACGGCAGCGCGAGCACCGCATCGGCACCGGCCGCGAGCAGCAGCTCGGCGCGCTCCTCCATCGTGGTGAGCACACCGGGGGCGTGCTCGGGCCGCAGCACCGCCATCGGGTGCGGGTCGAAGGTCACCGCCACCAGGGTCAGCTCCTTGGCGTCCGCCACCTCCCGCCCTCGACTGATCACGTGCTGGTGTCCGAGGTGGACGCCATCGAAGTTGCCGACGACGACGCACGTACGCCCCAGGCCGGCCGGCACCTCACTCAGACTTCGCCACAACACGGCCACAGAATATCGGGGAGTGCTCACTGGGGCGTGATCTGGGCCGTCTGTCGGGCACGGAGCGTGAGATAGACCGCGCGCATCCCGATGGCTCGCTCGATCTCGCGGAGCACCGTACCGAAGAACTGCTCGCGGTAGGTCTCGTCCGTGACGGTCGAGACGGTGAGGTAGAGCGAGGAGAACCCGGCGAGGAACAGCGCGACCTTGACCAGCTCGCCCGACACGTTCGGCAGCCAGGACAGGTTGTGCAGCGACGGCTGACCGGTCCATCCCATCTGCACTCCGTCGGTCATCACGATCGCGCCGAAGAGGAGGAAGAACGCGAAGACGGCGACCGCGATCAGCACGACCTGGGTGGCCTGGATGACGAGCAGTGCCAGCACCAGGTTCCAGCGCTCGAAACCCGTCACCTGGGCGAGCTCGGCGGGATCGGTGCCGTGGCCCTCCCGGGCGTCCTCGAGGAGCTCCGCGCAGGCGGCTTCCAGAGGCGTGCCCCGGCACGTACGCATCAGGAAGGCGGCGTCCACGTCGTCGTCGATCCGATCCACCTCCTCGAGCAGCCGGACCAGCAAGAACGCCGCCGCCGACCCAGCGAACAGCAGCGTGACCAGCCACAACGCACCCAGGTCGAGGTTGGCCGACATCTCCCAGACCTCGGCGTTGATGAACAGGAAGGTCATGAAGAGCAGCAGCAGCGGCAGGGCCCGCAGGGCCATCGGCAGCAGTCTGGTCAGCGACCCGAACGTACGCGCCAGCGCCCACACCAGGATCGGCCGGAACCGCATCGCGGTCAGCGCATACCACCCCGCGGCGGCCCCGCCCAGGGTCAGCAGCAGCGCCGGCGCCGCCCCGAGGTCGCCTGTGGTCCAGGCCAGCGCCACCCCAGCCGCCACCGCGACGACCACGACCACCAAGCCCACCCGGACCGTACGCCGCGGCCGCATCGCCGCTCTCACCGCGACGCGCTCCTCGGGAACGAAGTAGGTCAGGCCGTTGTGACGGAACCAGGAGTCAGCGAGCCGAAGCGTCTCGGCAGGTCCGTTCTGCTTCACAAGGCGGTCTCCTCTGTCTCAGTCACCCGACGAAGACAGCGCTCGCCTTCGCGGTCGTGGCGCTGACAGGCTCGTAGAGAGCCAGGAACTCCCCGTCCGGGGCGAACACGGCGGTGAGACCCTCTAGCGCCAGCTTCAGCTTGCGGCCGAAGCGTACGTCCTGGGCCTGTTCCTCGGAGAGGTCGACCGAGGGGAAGGCCGCTCTGGCGGCGTCGGCCAGCGGCAGCACCGCGAACTCCTCACCGAGCTCGTCGAGCGTCCTCGCCACGTCGAGACCGTACGGCCCGACCGCGGTGCGGCGCAGCATCGTCAGGTGGCCACCGACCCCGAGCCCCTCGCCGACGTCACGGGCGATCGCGCGGATGTAGGTGCCCGAGGAGCAGCGGACGGAGATGTCGACGTCGACCATGTCGCGCTCGCTCCGGAGCTCGCCGACGGTGAGCTCGTGCACCGTGACCGGCCGCGCCTTCAGCTCGACCTGCTCCCCGTCACGTACGCGCTGGTAGGCGCGCTTCCCGTCGACCTTGATCGCCGAGACCGCGGTCGGCACCTGGAGGATGTCGCCGACCTGGGTGGCGAAGGCGCTGCGTACGCGCTCCTCGTCGATGCCCGCGGCCGAGCGCTTCTCCACGATCTCGCCCTCGGCGTCATCGGTGGTCGTCGAGACGCCCAGCCGGACCGTCGCCGAGTAGGACTTCTCGGTCAGCATCAGGTGGCCGAGGAGCCGGGTGGCGCGCTCCACACCCAGAACGAGTACGCCGGTGGCCATCGGATCCAGGGTGCCGGCATGCCCGACCTTGCGGGTGCCGGCCAAGCGCCTCACTCGCGCGACGACGTCGTGAGAGGTGACCCCGGCGGGCTTGTCGACGATGACGAGCCCACCAGCCGAAGCGGAGCCCGAGGCAACTCGCGCAGCGGGAGAGCTCACTCCTCGTCGTCCTCTTCCCACTCGGCCTCGTCCTCGCGCGGCTTCTTGTAGGGGTCGGCCTCGCCTGCGTAGGTCTCCCCACGCGCAGCGGCGACCGCGTCGTCCTGTGCCTTGGCGCGCGCGAGCACGTCGTCGAGGTGGCGGGCGGTCTCCGGCAGCGCGTCGTGGACGAACTCCAGCGTCGGCGCGGTGCGGGTGCCGAGCTGCTTGGCGACCTCGGAGCGGATAAGCCCCTTGGCCGACTCCAGCGCGGCGGCCGTGCCGGCGAGCGACGCCTCCCCCCCATCGTCGGAATCAGTGGCGCCCAGCACCGTGTAGAAGATCGTGGCCTGCTGACTGTCGCCGGTCACACGTACGTCGGTGACGGTGACGAACCCGATCCTCGGATCCTTGATCCGTCGCTCCAGCATCTGCGCCACGATGACCTTGATCCGGTCAGCGATCCGGCGAACCCGTGGGCTACTCATGTTCACACTCTCTCAAATAATCGAAGTAAATCGAGACGTTGGCCGGGCCGCCACCGCAACACCCGTCCCTAGAGACGGCGAACCGCCGGGCCGGGCGCGAAGCGCCCTGGGCCCGGCGGAACAACCAACTCAGCCTCGGGGAATCTCCACCATCTCGAAGGCTTCGATGAAGTCGCCTTCCTTGATGTCCTGGAAGTTCTTCAGGACCAGACCGCACTCGAAGCCCTCGCGGACCTCGGAGGCGTCGTCCTTCTCGCGGCGCAGCGAGGCGAGGTCGAGGTTGTCGGCCACCACGGCGCCGTCGCGCAGGACGCGAACCTTGGCGTTGCGGCGGATGAGGCCCTCGGTGACCATACAACCGGCGATGTTTCCGGCCTTCGACGAGCGGAAGATCGCGCGGATCTCCGCCTTGCCGAGGCTCTTCTCCTCGTACTCCGGCTTGAGCATGCCCTTGAGGGCCGCCTCGATCTCCTCGATCGCCTGGTAGATGACCGAGTAGTAGCGGATCTCGACACCCTCGCGGTCGGCCAGATCCGACGCCTTGCCCTGCGGGCGGACGTTGAAGCCGATGATGATCGCGTCGGAGGCAGCAGCCAGGTCGACGTTGGTCTCGGTGATCGCACCGACACCGCGGTCGATGACCCGGATGGCGACCTCGTCGCCACCCACGTCGATCTTGGCCAGTGCGTCCTCGAGCGCCTCGACCGAACCGGACACGTCGCCCTTGAGGATGAGGTTGAGCTCTTGGCTCTCGCCCTTCTCCATGGAGGCCATGAAGTCCTCCAGCGTGCGGCGTACGCGGCGCTTGGCCTGCTGCGCGGCACGCTCGCGTGCCTCGCGCTTCTCGGCGATCTGGCGAGCCATCCGGTCGTCCTCGACGACCAGGAAGCTCTGGCCCGCACCCGGCACCGCTGAGAGACCCAGGACCATCGCCGGACGCGACGGAGTCGCCTCGGTGATCTCGTGGCCGTACTCGTCGATCATCGCGCGGACACGGCCATGGGCCGGACCGGCGACGATGGACTCACCCACACGCAGCGTGCCGCGCTGGACCAGGATGGTCGCGACGGGGCCGCGGCCACGGTCGAGGTGAGCCTCGATGACGATGCCCTGAGCGTCCTGGCTGGCGTTGGCCTGCAGGTCGAGCGAGGCGTCGGCGGTCAGCACGACCGCCTCGAGGAGGCCCTCGATGTTGATCCGCGACTTCGCCGAGATCTCGACGAACATGGTGTCGCCGCCGTACTCCTCGGGGATGACGCCGTATTCGGTCAACTGGCCACGGATCTTGGTCGGGTCCGCCTCCGGCTTGTCGATCTTGTTGATCGCGACCACGATCGGGACGCCGGCCGCCTTGGCGTGGTTGAGCGCCTCGATCGTCTGCGGCATCACGCCGTCATCGGCCGCAACCACGAGGACCGCGAGGTCCGAGGACTGCGAACCACGAGCACGCATGGCGGTGAACGCCTCGTGGCCCGGGGTGTCGATGAAGGTGATCTTTCGCTCCTGGCCGTCGACCTCGGTCGATACCTGGTAGGCACCGATGTGCTGGGTGATGCCACCGGCCTCGCCCTCGATGACGTTGGCGTCACGGATGGCGTCGAGCAGCTTGGTCTTACCGTGGTCGACGTGACCCATGACGGTCACGACCGGCGGACGGACCGTCCAGTCGGACTCGTCGCCCTCGTCGCCGAGCTCGATGTCGAAGGACTCCAGCAGCTCGCGGTCCTCGTCCTCGGGGGAGACGACCGAGACGATGTAGTTGAGCTCCTCACCGAGCAGCTCGAGGGTCTCGTCGTTGACGGACTCGGTCGCGGTGACCATCTCCCCGAGGCCGAACAGCATCTGCACCAGCTGGGCCGGGTCGACGCCGATCTTCTCGGCGAAGTCGGTCAGCGAGGAACCACGGGCGAGACGCACGGTCTCGCCGTTGCCCTTGCGGACGCGGATGCCACCGATCGTCGGGGCCTCCATGGCCTCGAACTCCTGACGACGCGCCCGCTTCGACTTCCGGCCACGACGCGAGGGACCACCCGGGCGACCGAAGGCACCCTGGGTCGTTCCGCGACCACCGGGACGACCGGCACCCGGACGACCGCCGAAGCCGCCGCCACCGGGACGACCCGGAGCACCGCCGCCGCCACCGGGACGACCGCCGGCACCCGGACGGCCACCGCCGCCGGGACGACCCGGAGCACCGGCACGGCCGCCGCCGCCGCCGGGACCGCCACCAGGACGGGCACCGAACGCGGCCGGGGACTTCGGCATCATCGCCGGGTTGGGACGCGGCATACCGGGACGGCCACCACCCTGGCCACCCTCACGGGCAGCAGCAGGACGCGGGGGACGCTGGTCGCCGCCGGCCGGGGCACCGCCCTGGCCACCCTGACCCTGGCCTCCACCCTGGCCTCCGGGACGCGGACGCCCCATGCCCTGGTTGGAGGAGAACGGGTTGTTGCCCGGGCGCGGAGCGCCGGGCTTGCCGACCGGACGCGGTCCGGGACGACCGGCACCGCCGGTGCCACCCGCGCCACCGCGAGCCGCGGGGGTCTGCGGACGGGCGCCGGGCTTCGGGGCACCAGGCCGGGGCGCACCCGGCTTGGGAGCGGCCGAGCGGCGGTCCCCGGACGGCGCAGCGTTCGGGGTGGGCGTGGGAGCGGCCGGAGCAGCGGACGCCGCGGGGGCGACCGGCGGAGCCTCGGCCTTCTTGGCCGGGGGCTTCGGGCCGGGCTTGGGCGCAGCCGGCTTGGATGCCGCGGGGGCCTCAGCAGGCTTCTCGGGCGCCGTGTCTGCAGCCTTCTTGGGGGCCGCGGGCCTGGGCTCTGCCGGCTTGGGGCCAGGCTTGGGGCCAGGCTTGGGGGCGGCCTTCTCGTCCGAGGACGCGGAACCACCCTTGCCGCCGGCCTTCAGGCCGGGGCCGATCTCCTTGCGGAAACGCATCTCCGCGGGGAGCTCGACGGTCGAGCTCGCCGACTTGACGAACTCACCCATCTCCTTGAACTTCTCGAGAACGAACTTGCTCTCGACTCCGAACTCTTTGGCGAGTTCGTGGACTCGGGTCTTAGCCACGTTTCTCCTTCTGGCCACAGACCCGAATCCGGGTAAACCTGTGACCACTAATGGTTGTAGAACACGCTCATCGCGAAGTACTCATCGAGTGCTCATGAGCTTTTGCTCCAGTTCCTGGTCAGTTGACCGTCGGCGACGGTCGTGGATGTCGGGCGCGTGTCGAGGTAGTCCTCCACCGGTGCGCTGGAAAGCCCGCCCTCGGCCCCCCTGCCTTTCGGGAACAGGGCCCGGGTGAACGCCTTCCGGCGCACCGCGAGTTCGTAACACTCACGCGTGGGGTGCACATGCGCCCCACGCCCGGGTGCGGTGGCTGTCGGATCGGGCACCACGGCCGGCTGGCCGTTGCGGTCCGAGCCGGCGGTCACCCGCAACAACTCGCGCTTGGCGGCTCGCTTCCGGCAACCCACGCACGTACGGACGGGTCCGTGCTGCGTAGTTTCTTCGAGGCGTGCCACCGATCCTTAACACTACCGCTTCGGGGGTTCGGTAGACGAAACCGGGGCACAGGTCGTTCTTATTCCGTGACCCGTCCTCACCAGATGGCGGCGGTCACAAGATGGCGGCGATCTCCGGCCAGGCCAGCCGGCCGAGCTCGCGGTCGGCATCCTCCGAGCCGCCCCACGCGAGCCGCTCGCTGAGCGGGAGCACCGGCTCCCCGGGCAGCACGACCCGGTGACCGGCATCGGGATGGGTGACCACGATCGTCTCCAGGTCGTGGACCGTACGCCGCCGCAGGACCGCCTCCGCGGCGAGGACCGAGGGCCACAGCGCGTCTCCTCCCCCGGCGACCAGGACGACATCACCGGCGATGCGCTCGACCGGGATGGTCGCGGCGGGCACACGGTCGGCGTACTTCTCCAGGGCCGAGAGATAGGCCTCGCAGAACGACGGGAGCTCCCCGTGCGCGCTTCGCGCGCTTGCTCCCTTCACCGCCTCCTCGATCGCCTCGTCGTCGAACGGCACGAACGGCACCTGCTCGCCGCGTAGCGTCCACGAGGACCGCTGCGGTCGCTCCTCACCGAGGCCGGCCCAGGAGACGTACGTCGGGGAGATCCCGACCACCGCGTCGATCTCGGGGTGCACGGTGCCGAGCAGCAGCGCGGCCTGGGCACCCCAGGACGTCCCGAGCACCACCAGCCGCTGGTAGCGGGAGTGGAGCTCGGCGAGGACGTCGTCGAACGCCTCGAGCGGCACCAGCCGGGCCTCACCCGGCTGTCCGGGACCGCCGAAGTAGCGGATCGACGCCGCAGCCACCCCGTGAGAGGCGAGCATCCGGCACCGGTCGGTCTCGATCCGCCCCGATGACCCCGAGAGCACGAGTACGCCGGTGGTGGCGCCCTCGGGCTCCAGCAGGACGCCCTCGGAGTCGGTCAGGGTGGCCTCACGCACGATCAGGCGACCGGGGTCTCCTCGTCGGAGCGGATGTCGATGCGCCAGCCGGTCAGGCGGGCGGCCAGGCGGGCGTTCTGCCCCTCCTTGCCGATGGCCAGGGAGAGCTGGTAGTCGGGCACCACGACACGGGCCGACTTGGTCGCCTCGTCGATGATCTGCACCGAGGAGACCCGGGCCGGCGAGAGCGCGGACGCGACGAGCACCTTCGGGTCCTCGGACCAGTCGACGATGTCGATCTTCTCGCCCTGCAGCTCGGACATGACCTGGCGGACCCGCTGGCCCATGGGGCCGATGCAGGCGCCCTTGGCGTTGACGCCGGGGACGGTCGACTTGACCGCGATCTTGGTGCGGTGGCCGGCCTCGCGGGCGATCGCGGAGATCTCCACGGTGCCGTCGGCGATCTCGGGAACCTCGAAGGAGAAGAGCTTCTTGACCAGGTTGGGGTGGGAGCGCGAGAGCGTGATCTGCGGTCCGCGCATGCCCTTGCGCACGCTGACCACGAGAGCCTTGATCCGGGTGCCGTGGCTGTAGTCCTCGCCCGGCACGCGCTCGGAGAGCGGGATGACGCCCTCGAGCCGGCCCAGGTCGACGAGCACGTCGTCGGGGTTGCGGCCCTGCTGGATGACGCCGGAGAGGATGTCGCCCTCCTTGCCGGAGAACTCACCGAACTTCACGTCGTCCTCGGCGTCGCGCAGCCGCTGCAGCACGATCTGCTTGGCGGTGGTGGCGGCGATCCGGCCGAAGCCCTCCGGTGTGTCGTCGTACTCCCCGACGACGTTGCCCTCGTCGTCGACCTCGGCGGCCAGCACGCGTACGTGCCCGGTCTTGCGGTCCAGGTCGACCCGCGCCTTCGTCTGGGAGTCGCCGGTCTTGTGGTAGGCGGTCAACAACCCCTGCTCGATCGCCTCGACGAGCACATCGAGCGAGATCTCCCGCTCCCGCTCCAGCATCCGCAGGATGCTCATATCGATGTCCATGGCCTACTCCCCCTCGTCGATCCGCTTGAACTCGATCTGCACAAGCGCCTTCTTCACGTCCGCGTACGCCACATCGCGGCGCTTGCCGCTCACCTCGAGAGTTACCCGTGCCTCGTCGGACTCCTTGACCCGTCCGGTGAACGCGGAGCCGTCGGCGGTGGTGACCTTGACCAGGCGACCCTTGTTGCGGCGCCAGTGGCGCGGCAGGGTCAGCGGCCGGTCGACCCCGGGAGAGGTCACCTCGAGTGTGTACGGCTGCTCGCCCATGACGTCGGACTCGTCGAGGACCCGGTTGACCTCACGGGTTGCCTCGGTGACTTCCTCATGGGTGATCCCACCGTCCTTGTCGACGGCGATCCGCAGGATCCGGCGCTTGCCGGCCGGCGTGATCTCCACGGCCTCGATGTCGAAGCCCAGCGCCTGAAGCGGGTCTGCGAGGGCCTTCTCGATGGCACTCGCGATCGCGTCCTTCCGCTCAGCACTCAACGCGATCTCCCCTGCATCCTGTTGTCCGGTCCTGTTGGCTGGTCCAATTGTTTGGGCCTCCGAGCACACCGCCCCGCTGATGAAACCATACCTGTACGCCTCGGGCGTCTCGAACCGCGCGCGGCTGTGTTGGAAAGCCGCTGAGGCGACTCTCGCCGGGTGTGGTTAGGGTTCCTCACGTGTTCCGGATGCTCTCGCGCCGCACCTCTGTGGCCGTCGCCGTGGTTGCCCCGCTGGCCGCCTCGGCGTGTTCGGCCTCGGAGATGCTGGATCCTGTCAAAGCCCCTCCACCGAGCACTCCCCCGCCCCCCGCCAACCCCGACCAGAGTGTGATCGACGCCACGGTCGCGAAGATCCTCGGCGCCGACGAAGGCGCCCCGTCCGCGTTCGTGCAGCTCCATCGCGTGCACATCGAGGCGCTGGCGCCGACCAAGGGCGTGGCCGCGGCACCGGCGACCGGACGCTGGCAGGAGCGTCAGCTCGCCCTGGTCACGACGCTCACCGCGGCCGCCGGACGCGCTGCGGACCCGCAGCTGATCACGCTGCTCGCCTCGGCCGCCGCCGGCCAGCAGCAGCTCCTGCACGGACGAGGTCTCGCATGAGCGAGCGCCAGCGAGCGACATCAGAGGTCGGGCCGCCGAGTCCGGTTGCTCTCCCTTCCTCGATGGAGGCGGCGGCATGACGACGGCGACCTCGGGATCGACCGAAACACTCCAGGCGGCGCTCGCGGTCGAGCACTCCGCGATCTACGTCCTGGGCGCCCTGGGCGGGCGCACCTCGGCGACCTCCTCCCCGGCTCTGGCGCGCGCGCTCACGGACGCGTACGACGACCATGTGAACGCCCGAGAGGCGCTGGCCGCGCGCGTGGTGGCCGCCGGGATCGAGCCGGTCGCGCCCTCCGCGGTCTACGACCTGCCCGGCCGGATCGGGTCGGAGGCCGGCATCGGCGCCGCGGCCCTGCGGCTGGAGCAGGACAACACCGCGACCTACCTCTCGCTGGCGCCCAAGGCGACCGGCGCCGACCGGGCGCTGCTCATCCAGCTGCTCTGCCGGGCGGCCGCACGGCAGCTCGACCTGGGCGCGAAACCGCGGGCGTTCCCGGGGACCTGATCGGCGAAAACAGACGTGGCCCGCGAACCGTCCGGCGCGGGAGACTCCCGAGATGTCTCCCGAGACCGGGCGGCTCGCGGGCCAGGTTTTGGCCTGGACACGAGGCCTGAGAAGTCGCCTGGGGCTGAACCTCTCTTGCAGAAGTATGCAATCCCCGCTCAGAATGGCCCAGACCCGCAAAAGCGCATTGCAAGAACTTGCAACTTTTCCCGGCATCATTCCCAGGAGCGAACGATCTGGTGTATGTCACCCAGTCGTTGTGCGACAGCTTCCGGAGAGCCCTCACTGTGGCCGATCTGGCTGCTCGGGATGTTGCTGTGCGGGATGTGGATCGCCCGCAGACCAGCCTTCTGAGCACCGTACACATCGTCGAAGAGCCTGTCGCCCACATAGACGCATCGAGACGGATCCGAGACCTCCACGGCCTCCATCGCCGCGTGGAACGCCTCCGCGGCAGGCTTCGTCCAGGGAACCTCGGAGGTGTAGACATCTCCGTCGAGCAGGTCCAGCACTCCGTCGCGCTCGAAGAACCCACGGTGCCACGCGCGGGGCCAGATCGTGTTGGACAGCACCCCGACACGTACGCCGTCGGCGCGGAGCGCCTCCCACAGCGGCCCGACCTCAGGGTCGGTCAGAGTGTGCGGCGCCCAGAACTCGTAGTAGGCGTCGAGCAGGTCCGGGTCGTGCTCGAGGCCGGCCTCGTCGAAGAGGTCGCCGATCGTCGAGCTCTGCTGCTGGTCGCGGCTGCGGGCCCAGATCGTCTCGCCCGCCTGGTGGAGCCTGGTCGCGTTGACCGGCTGGTCGTCGTCGCAGGCACCGCTCACCGCCTGCGCGAGCGCCAGCGACTCCGTGTGGAAGTCGATGTCGTGCCACTTCGTCAGCGTGCCGCCCCAGTCGAAGATCACCGCGTCGATCGCCATGGCCCCGACCCTACCGACGCCGCGACTCACATGTGTCCGGTCTCCACATAGGAGCGGTGCCAGGAGAGCGCCTCACCGAGCAGATGCGGTGTGTGCATCGCGCCGGAACGCTCTCGCTGGGCCCGCTCGAAGTAGTCGGCGAGCCGATCGCGGTAGTCGGGATGGGCACAGTTGTCGATGATCTTCCGTGCCCGCGCCCGCGGAGAGATACCGCGCAGGTCCGCCAGCCCCTGCTCGGTGATCACGACCTGCACGTCGTGCTCGGTGTGGTCGACATGGCTCACGAACGGCACGATCGAGGAGATCGCGCCGTTCTTGGCGGTCGAGGGAGACACGAAGAAGTTGAGGTAGGCGTTGCGGGCGAAGTCGCCTGAGCCGCCGATGCCGTTGACGATCGAGGAGCCGGCGACATGGGTGGAGTTCACGTTGCCGTAGATGTCGGCCTCGACCATCCCGTTGATCGCGATCAGCCCCAGCCGCCGGACCACCTCGGGATGGTTGGAGATCTCCTGCGGTCGCAGCAGGATCCGGCCCTTGTAGTGGTGGATGTCGTCGTTGAACCGCTGCGCGCCCTCCTCGGAGAGCCCGAAGGAGGTCGACGAGACGCCGATCAGCTTGCCCGAGTCGAGCAGGTCGAGGAGGCCGTCCTGGATCGTCTCGGTATAGGCGGTGAGGTGCTCGAACTCGGCGTCCTGGAGGCCGGCGAGGACCGCGTTGGCGACATTGCCGACGCCGGCCTGGAGTGGGAGCAGGCTGTGGTGCAGCCGGTCGTTGCGTACCTCGTGGCGGAGGAAGTCCACGAGGAGGTCCGCCATCGCGCGGCTGTCCTCGTCGATCGGGCGCAGGGGCGAGTTGCGGTCGGGCTGGTCGGTCTCGACGACGGCGACGACCTTCTCGGGGTCGACCCGCAGGTACGGATCGCCGATCCGCTGCATCGGCGTGGTCAGCTGGATCGGCGCTCTCTGCGGCGGCAGCCGGGTGCCGTAGTAGATGTCGTGGAACCCCTCGAACCCGCGCGGCTGCCAGTGGTTGACCTCGAGGATCACCCGGTCGGCGTTCTCCAGCCAGGTCTTGTTGTTACCGACGCTGCTCGTGGGGACGAGCAGGCCGTTGGGCAGGACCGCGGCCACCTCGACCACCGCGACGTCGAGGTCGCCGTAGAAGCCGAACCAGCTGTGCTGTGCGACGTGGGACAGATGTACGTCGACGTACTCGACCTCACCTGAGTTGATCTGCTGCCGCAGCAACGGGTCGCCGTTATAGGGCAGCCGCTTGGAGACGCCGTGGGCGCCGGCCAGCACGCCATCGAGGTCGGGCGCCGTCGAGGCTCCGGTCCACGCCTGGACCCGGAACTCCTCGCCCCGCTCGTGGGCCGCTCGCATCCGCTCCGCCAGCGCCGCCGGCACCGCCTTCGGGTGGCCGGCTCCGGTGAACCCCGAGAAACCCACGGTCTCCCCCGGCGCGATCTGCTCGGCCGCCTCCGCGGCACTCACCACCCGGCCCGCGAGCGTACGATCAAGAATCCTGTCCCCCGTCATGCCGCTGATTCTGCATCATGCGGGCGGGACCGAAACCCCTTCAACGCGAGTCCGACAAGTTCGGCACATGTGTGGGGATGTGGCAGGGAATCTTGTGTCAGGGCGCGCCAGGGCTCCAGTACGTCGGGCGCCACCAGTAGAGGGCTGCCTCATCGGAGGGCCAGTCCCGCAGGCTCTCGCCGCGAGGCTCGAAGTGGTCAACATCTGGGTTGATGGGGCGCCACCCCGGCTCCCGCGCGTCGTCATCGCTCGGCGGACGTACGAACCGCAGCAGGGACACGGGTATGAGTCGACCTGTGTCATTGCCCGTCACTTCGTCGAGACAGATTCCCACCATGGCGGGAACCTGCGCGCCCCCTCGAGCGACCATCAGCCGGTGACGACCTCGGTGAGGTGAGCGACGGCGTCGGCGAGGGCGACCTCGGTCTTCTCGCCGCTCTTGCGGTCCTTGACCTCGACCTTGCCCTCGACCAGGCCCTTGCCGACGGTGACGATGGTGGGGACCCCGATCAGCTCGGCGTCCTTGAACTTCACGCCCGGCGAGACCTTGGGGCGGTCGTCGTAGAGCACGTCGATGCCTGCGGCCTCGAGCTCACCGGCCAGCTTCGCCGCGGCCTCGAAGACGGCGGCGTCCTTTCCGGTCGCGACGAGGTGGATGTCGTACGGAGCGACGTTGCGGGGCCAGGCGAGGCCGATGTCGTCGAGGGTGCCCTCGGCGACGGCGGCCACGGCGCGGGTGACGCCGATGCCGTAGGAGCCCATGGTGACGGTGACGAGCTTGCCGTTCTCGTCGAGGACCTGCAGCCCCAGCGCGTCGGCGTACTTGCGACCGAGCTGGAAGACGTGGCCCATCTCGATGCCACGGGCAAGCGTCAGCGGGCCGGAGCCGTCGGGGGCCGGGTCGCCCTCACGGACCTCGGCGGCCTCGATGGTGCCGTCGGGGGTGAAGTCCCGGCCGGCGACCAGATCGATGACGTGCTTGCCCTCGACGTTGGCTCCGGTCACCCAGCGGGTGCCGGTGACCACGCGCGGGTCCACGAGATACCGGATCCCCGATGCGGACGACTCCCCCAGCACCTCGGGACCGATGTATCCCTTGATCAGCTCGGGGTGCTTCTTCAGCTCGACGTCGTCCATGGGCTCGACCTCGATCGGCTCCAGCTGGCCCTCGAGGCGCTTGATGTCGACATCGCGGTCACCGGGCAGGCCGATGGCGAGCGGCTCGACGGTGCCGTCGGGGTGACGCAGCGTCAGCAGCACGTTCTTCAGCGTGTCGCCGGCCTCCCAGGGACGGTCCTCGCGCGGGAACGCCTCGTTGAGGTGGTCGACGAGCGTCTGGATCGTCGGGGTGTCGGGCGTGTCCTCGGCGTGGGCGGCCGGCACGTCCTCGTAGGAGAGCGGCTCGGGGGCCAGCGTCGTGACCGCCTCGACGTTGGCGGCGTACCCGCCGGGCGAGCGTACGAACGTGTCCTCGCCCGCCTCGGAGACGGCCAGGAACTCCTCGGAGGCCGAGCCGCCCATCGCGCCGGAGGTGGCCTTGACGATGACGTACTCGAACCCGAGGCGGTCGAAGACCTTGACGTACGCCGCGCGGTGGGCGTCGTAGGCCGCCGACAGCCCTTCGTCGGTGTAGTCGAAGGAGTAGGAGTCCTTCATGATGAACTCGCGGCCGCGCAGCAGCCCCGCGCGGGGACGCGCCTCGTCGCGGTACTTCGTCTGGATCTGGTAGATCGCCAGCGGCAGGTCCTTGTAGGAGCCGTAGAGGTCCTTGACCAGGAGCGTGAACATCTCCTCGTGCGTGGGACCGAGCAGGTAGTCGGCGTCCTTGCGGTCCTTGAGCCGGAAGATGCCGTCGCCGTACTCCGTCCAGCGGCCGGTCGCCTCGTAGGGCTCGCGCGGCAGCAGCGCCGGGAAGTGCACCTCCTGGGCGCCGATCACGGCCATCTCCTCGCGGATGATCCCCTCGACCTTGCCGAGCACGCGCAGGCCCAACGGCAGCCACGAGTAGATCCCCGGAGCGGCGCGGCGGATGTAGCCGGCACGGACAAGCAGCTTGTGGCTCGCGACCTCGGCGTCGGCGGGATCCTCACGCAGGGTCCGCACGAACAGGGTCGACATACGGGCGATCATGCGGGTTAGCGTACGGCTCGCAGGACCGCTGTCGCGAACCGGTTGGAATTGGCGTTGCAACCCCGATGGCGCCCCGCGCATCTTTACTTTCATGAGAGGTATCCGAATACCGGCACTGGCCACGGCCATCCTTGCTGCTCTCATGCTCCCGGTGACGCTCCTGTCACCGGCTTCTGCCGCCACATCCGTCAGCGTCCGTCCGCTCCCGCTGCCCCTGGGAGAGCCACCGACGGTCCCCTACATCGCCGGCTCGGTGGGCGACTACGACGTCGTAGACGGGGGCACGAGGCTCTCGATCCCGATGCCCGACGCCGGCCACGCCAGCCTCCTGGGCGCCTCGGGCAACGGCTATCTGGTGCGCGTCTTCCCGGAGCACCGCATCGTGCGTGTGGAGCCGGGGAAGGCTCCGAAGCAGCTCGTCGACCTGGGCCTGGCCGAGGACGCGAGGCTCTCGTCCGACGGCCGCTACCTGCTGCTGCTCACCTATCCGGACGACAACGCCGTCGCGCGGGTCCTGGACGCCACGACGGGACAGCAGGTCGCTCGCCGCACGTTCCGGGTCCGTTCTCGCGTGATCCCGCTCGACGTACGCGGCACGACGGTGCTGATCGGCGCCCATGCGCCGGCCCGAACCCTCACCTGGAACTGGAGCACCGGAGCCGTCGTCACGATCGCGAACCGGACGGCGTACGTGGCCTCCTACGCCACCGACCGGCTGGCGACCTATGACGCCTTCTCGGGACAACCCGAATGCACGTACGTCTCGAAGATCTCCACGCCCGGCAAGACGACCTGGCGCACGTGCTCCGAGAAGGTCGTCTCCTTCTCCCCGGACGGCACCCGGATCGCCACCGCGCAGAACGACGGCGGCGCCGAGCACGTCATGCGCCGCAGCATCAACGGCACCCTGCTGACCCGCTACACCAACATGAACGGAGTCTGGGTAGGACCTTGGGAGACCAACTCCCGGATCCTGCTGCAGTCCTACCCCAACGACCGTACGACCTCCTGGCTGGTCCGCTGCGAGGCGTCGGCCTGCGAGCGCGCCGCCAAGGGACACATCGAGGGGCTCCGATGAAGACGACACTCACCCGCGTACTGGCCGGGATGGCCCTGGCCGCCACAGCGCTGTCATTCCCGATCTCACCTGCATCCGCCGCTACCGAGGTCGACGTACGACCCGGATCGCTGGCGAAAGGCAGTCCACCCGCGATCCCTCACCTGCACCACCCCTCCGGCGATGACTGGTCGGTGGTGGACCCGAAGACGGGCATGAAGACCCCGTTCACCATCGGCGAGGCCGATTCGGCCACGCTGCTGGGCAGATCGGGCAGCGGGTTCCTGCTGCGGATCGGCTACCGCACCGACTGGATCATCCGCGCCGAGCTGGACAAGCCGCAGCGCACGATCATCGACGGGATCCACTACCAGTCGTTGAGCAAGATGTCGGCCGACAGCCGCCATCTGCTCACCACGACCTACGTCTCCAACGGCACGCAGGTCCGGGTCCGCGACGCGGTCACCGGCGCGATCATCGCCCGGCACACCTTCCGGAACACGACCGAGCCGAACCCCATCGACGTCAGCGGCACTCGCGTGCTCATCGGCGGGTTCTCTCCGGCGCGGACGATGGTCTGGAACTGGAGCACCGGCACGATCCGGACGATCGCATCCCGGGCGGCCTACACCGGCGCCTTCGGCACCGACCGGCTGGCGACCTACACCGACAAGCCGTTCGACTCCGACGCCTGCACCGTCGTGTCGACCGTCTCCCGGCCGGGGACGACGCTGTGGCGCTCGTGCTCGGAGGCTGTGGGGGCCTTCTCCCCCGACGGCGCCCGGATCGCCACGAACGCGATCGGGTGGCGGGACGACTTCTCGGTCGTGCAGCGCCGCAGCGTCCGCGGCTCCCTGCTGGCGACCTACCGCAACCCCAACGGCGTCAGGGTGCACGGTTGGGAGACCAGTACGCGTGTCCTGCTCGAGTCGTCGCCGCACGCGGGCGTCGACTGGCTGGTCCGCTGCGAGGGCGCGGAGTGTGAGCGCGCCTGGCAGGCGTACTGATCAGGGTGCTGATTCAGAACATGATGGTGGAGAAGCGGGCCGTCTCGAGGAAGCCGGCCCGCTCGTAGGCGCGGCGCGCGGGGGCGTTCCACTCGTTGACGTAGAGCGAGACGCGCGGAGCGATCTCGCTGCGGACGATGTCGCAGACCGCGGCCATCCCGCGGGCGGCTAGGCCCTCGCCGCGGCGGTGCTCGGGCACCCAGACCCCCTGGATCTGGGCGGCCTCCGGGGTCGCGCAGGCGACCTCGGCCTTGAAGACGACCTCACCGTCCTCGATCCGGGCGAAGGACCACCCTCGCGAGATCAGCTGGAGCACCCGGGCACGGTAGAGGTCGCGGCCGCCACCGGTCTCCGGCGAGATCCCGACCTCCTCGGTGTACATCGCCACGCAGGCCGGATAGAGGGCATCCATGTCGGCGCGGACGGTGCGGCGTACGAACGGGTCCGGCTCGACGAGACTCTGCAGCTGCTGCTCGAGATGAGGCTGCTCCCAGCGCTGGTCGCGCGGCGTGCCCCAGGAATCGCCGATCGATCCCCACAGCGCCCGCACCGCGGCCTGCCGCCCGACGACCGTCGAGACCGTGCGGACCCGGCTGCGGGCCTGCTCACCGAAGGCGTACGCATCCTCCTCGGTGGCCTGGATGGGGACCAGGTTGGCGCCGACGTGACAGGCAGCGACCAGGTCGCCGCCGTCCCACCGGCCCCAGATCTCACCGCCGAGCCAGCGCGGCTCGAGGTTGGTGGTGCGCGCCCGGTACTCCGCGAACACGTTGACCACCGGATCCTGCGCGGTCAGGTCGAGGAACGCGCTGAGATCACCCGCATGCAGCGGGCGGATCCCCTGGCGCGTCGTCAGCATGTCACCGAGCCTAGGGCCAATCCGGTTGTACGTCGCCCTGCGGCTCGCGGACCGAGTCAGCCAAAGACGCGTTCGATCGTGTGCATTCGCTCGCGGATGGTCTTGAGACGTACGTCCTGGCCGGCCTCGCCGGTGTCTCCCCAGACCGCCCGGCCCACCATCACGCCGCCGGCGCCGAGCGCTTTGACCCGCGGCAGACGCTCGCTGAAGTCGTCCCAGTCCATCCCGTCGGACCGCGCGACCCAGGAGGCTCGTCCGAGGTCGGCACGCTCGATGCTCTCCAGGCCATCGTCGTTGACCTTGAGCTTGAGCACGATGCCGCCGCACCGTGACCGCGTGGCGAGGGCGGCCAGATCCTCGAGGCAGCCCGGCGTCGTGCAGTACGGCTCGAGGAAGACCCGGTCATAGCCGGGGAGACTCTCCAGGATGTCGAGGGCCATCCGCGCGCACTCGGTCTGGTGGTCGTCGAACCCGACCTTCACCGCGTCCGTCGATCTCGGCGGGACGACGAGCTCATCGAGCTTCTCGATGTCCGGGAGCCCGGCGCAGGCGAGCTCGCGGCGTACGTCGCCGTGGCCCTGCGTGGGACGCACGACGATGCCCCAACCGGGGGTGTCGGCCACCAGATCGAGGAGGTCGGGCCGGATGTCGGAGGAGTCCGGGGTGCGGAACAGCGCATCGTCTGCGTGATCGATGGCAAGCCAGAAATTGGTCAACGTTGTCGCCAGTCTGAAGAGGGAAACAAAGACGTGTGGAGGCGCTAGGCGAAGCCTAGACAGCCCGGCGGCGCATCAGTTGCATCTCGGGTAAATTGCAGATTGCGCGCCGCGGGGTCAGTACTCGCCGCCGTCTGCGACGAGACACTGACCGTTGATGGCGCCGGCCATGTCGGAGGCGAGGAAGACGCAGACCTTCGCGACAGCGTCGGCGGTGACGAACCGGTGTCCGGGGATGCGCGCGGCGCGGTAGGAGATGTACTGGTCGACGGTCACCCCCTCCTTGCGGGCGTGCTTGACGAAGACCTGCCGCGACGACTCGCTCCACATCGGGCCGGGCGCGACGACGTTGGCCCGGACGATGCCCTCCTCCTCCTGCGCGATCGCCTGGGCGAGGCCCGTCAGCGCGTGCTTGGAGACGCCGTAGGCGGCCCGTCGTGACGGCGTACGGATCCCGAAGACGGAGCTGACCAGGACGACCGCCCCGGACCTGGCCGCCCGAAGCTTCGGCAGCGCGAGCGAGGCCGTGCGCCACACCGAGGTCAGGTTGAGATCGAGGGTGTGCTGCCACTCGGACCGGTCGATCTCGGCGACCGTGTCGGGGCTGGGGTTGATGCCGGAGCAGTTGATGAGCCCCGACAGGGTCTCGAACCCGGCGAGCGTCTCGGCCAGGGCGTCCACGCCGTCGTCGGTGGTCAGGTCACCCTCCACCCGCGCGACCGCACCGGTCTCGTCGGCGAGGTAAGCGAGCTCGGTGGTGCGGCTGTAGCCGTGCACGATCACAGGGGTGCCCTCCGCGCTGAGCCGGCGCGCGACCGCGCTGCCGAGGTCGCCGGTCGCGCCGAGGACGAGCACGGGAGCTCGCGGCGGGGTGCCTGACTCAGACGCTGTGCTCATGGCGCTCCTTGATCCGGTGGATCGCCGACCTCACCACGTCCTGATGGGCGGGCGGCAGACCAGTGAGACCTTCGAGATGGCTCACGCAAGTGATATCACCCATTTGCCCGAGCCGGTACGCGGTAATCGGAATCGCCGGGGCGAGGGTCGGATGGTGCAGCCGATGGACCAGGGCGTCGGTGATGTCGGTGCCCCAGCCGAGCACGTCGCGCTCGCGGGCGACCGCACCTGGATCCTCCTCGCGGTCCAGGATCTGGAGGTAGCCGTCGACCGGCACCCGGCCGCGCAGGACCAGCTGGAACATCGCCGCCTTCCGCAGGAACAGCGACCGGAACGCCTCCAGCACGAACTCCAGCTCGTCCCAGTAGCGCTCCGGTGCCTGGCCGAGCAGGTCGCCGTAGTCCTCGCGCTCCTCGGTCAGGTAGAGGCAGATCAGCCGGTCCATCCAGGACAGGCTCTCGCGTACGCTCAGCCGGGCCACCGCGTCGAGGTCACCGGGCTGGAACCCGGCCTTGAGGAACGTCATCACCAGCGGCCCCATGTGCATGTCCGCGAAGCGGGCGCCGTCGAGCGCCATCCCGTGCCCGTCGCGCAGCCGGTCGCGGATGCCCTCGGCGACGAAGTACTGGTAGAAGGTCTCGTGGGCGAACTCCGCCGACTCCACCGAGTCCTTGGTCCGACCGGTCACGCCGAAGACCTCGGAGTGGTCGAGCAGGTCCGCGATCCATTCGTACGTCAGGAAGTCCCGCTGCCGGGTGATGTCGAGGTCGCGCTGCAGGTTGGCGAAGAGCCACTCCGAGACGCGCGGGACCGGGATCAGGTCCTGCTCCTGCGAGGTCGGCTCGTCCATCCCGGTGAACAGGTCCCAGGCGATGTCGCGGTAGGTCTGGAACCGCACCCGGCTGGGGATGCGTGAGCTCT
The DNA here is from genome assembly GCF_042719275.1 of Nocardioides sp. NPDC058538. Lineage (NCBI taxonomy): Bacteria > Bacillati > Actinomycetota > Actinomycetes > Propionibacteriales > Nocardioidaceae > Nocardioides > Nocardioides sp. NPDC058538. Next base: position 100,255 of record NZ_JBHXNY010000003.1, read on the forward strand.
TCCGGTCCCAGGGCTGCCCGCAGACGTGCTTGAGATGGACGGTGTAGCCGTCCCACTGGGTCCGGGGCGCCGGAGCGCCCTCCTCGAGGGAGGCGTAGAGCTGCTTGAGCACCATCGGCGTCGCGGGGAAGAACCCGCCCCCACGCTCCATCTCCGCGGCCAGGTTGCGCAGCCTGTCGTCGCCGCCGCGCTCCTCGCCGAGCGCGCGCACCTCGACCGGGGAGATCGGCTCAACGCGTACGACCATCGCCGACTCGACCCCGAGGTCCTCCAGCCGGGCAGGACTGCGCAGCTGTTCGGCGAGCTCGTCACGCTCGGTCTGCAGGTTGCGCTTGCTGATCACCACGAACCGACCGCCGCGGCCGAAGGCCGAGCGCAGCTCGCTCAGGTCGGGGCGGGTGACACCGTGCTCCTCGGCGCTGGAGGAGATCAGGTCGAAGTCGTCGATGACGGTCGGCGCGCGGTCCTCGTCGACCAGGGCGCCGTAGTCGACCGCGCCGTCGCGCAGGCTGATGTAGCGCACCTGCTCCTTGGAGGCGGTCCACTCCCGGGTCTCGACCGTCTTTCCCGAGCCCGAAGGGCCGGTGAGGAAGAAGAGGTTGGACTCGGGGTTCTCCAGCCATCGGCCGAGCGCCTCGAAGAGCGGGATCGTGGGCTGCTCCGTCGTCAGCCCGCTCAGCGCCGCCACCCGTGCCCGGGGGAAGGTCAGCCGCGAGCTGGTGGCGGGCACCGGTGCCGCAGGTGTGACGGGGTCCAGCACGGGCCCGGGCACCACGGTGTCCTCGCCACGCCAGGCGTACGCCTTCCACCACTTCGCCTGCCAGATGCCGGTGTTCTTCCGGATCCACTCGCCGCGATGGGCCGGGTCGAGGGTGCGTGGCACCGCCCCGCCGACCACGCGGATGAGCTCGTCGAGCGGCATCAGCTTCGAGCCGGACGTACGCCGGTAGAAGGTGCTCCGGGCCATCGCCACACCGGCACCACCGTCAGCTTTTCCGGTCACCTGCCGGACCCAGGCGCGCAATTCGCCGTTGAACTGCTCTGGTGAGAGAGATTCGTCGATCATAGCCCCTCGCCGAGTCGCCCGCGTTCGCGGTTGAGAGTATCTCGCAGGCGTCCCAATTCTGTCCCAGAAACGTCCCAACTGACCTGGGACTGTCTTTACTTCGTCCCCACTCCCACCCGCCCTCTGGTGGGACGGATGTGGCCTCCGCCACCGTGGAGATGTCCCCACCGGGACAGCGCCGGCCCCACCTACGGGCCCCACCGCTGAAGGAGATGATGACCATGAGGAACCACAAGTTCAGCATCGCCACCTTCGCCGTCACGCTTCTTGTCGTGTTCGGCTTCAACCAGCTGCTCAGCGCCGAGCCGCCCACGTGCCAGGCAGCCGCCGGCACCTCGTCCGTGTCCGTCGTCCTCACGGAAGGAGTGCTGTCATGATCAGCAACTTCATGCGCCCCGGCGAAACCGTCCGGGCCCGCGGCGGCACCCGCTCCGGAAAGCGCGGTGTCGTCGTCGCCACCGCCGCAGGCCGCACCAAGGTCCGCTTCAACGGCACCAGCGGCGCCCGCTGGGTGCGCACCGGCAACCTGACCTCCACCGGCAGCGGCTCGCTGTCCTGGATCCTGCCGGTCAAGGCCGCACTCGTACTGTTCCTGGTCGTGCCGGGCGTCCGGTTCGTCGTCGTCCACCTCTGGACCCACGGCGGCCTGGACGGGTTCGCCACCGCCCTCGGCAACCAGATGGGCCAGGCCGCCGTCGCCTGGGGCCACCTGATCACCACGGACCCTCTCGGAGCACTCCTCCACCTCGGGTTCCTCGGCGTGGTCTCCAGGCTGATGCACTGGTGAGTCCACAAGATCTTCGAGACGTACGCAGGGGGACGTCTCGGAGCAGAAGAAAGAAGCCCGGTCCGACTGAGGACCGGGCTTCCTGCGTACGTAGAACCGACGACTTCTCTAGAAACGGGCGCTCGATCAAGAGCGCGGCGATACATTTTACTGGACTCCGGCGGGACTGGATCGGGACTCATCCAGGACGCGAACGTGAAGAGGCGACTTCAGGGGAGGACGCGTTGGCCCTCGAACCTGACGACAGTCCAGCCGCCCTCAACCGAGACCTCCGTGCGTGGGTCAAGAACTGGACCGGCAAAGGCATCGGGCAGGTCGCGCTCGGCGCGAACATCAGCAACAGCCGAGCGTACGCAGCCACCGCCAACACCAACCTTGTCCCCCGTGATCTCCTGCTGGCGATCGTGCGCGCCGCGGTGCCTCCCACCTATGACATCGAGGAGCGCACACGGTGGATCCTTCGGTGGTCTCGTGAGTGGGAGCGGCGCTGGGAGATCGCCGAGGCCACCAGTCGCGGCGTACGCCTGAAGCCGCCGCCCCCGCCCGAGCCCGCTCTGGAGCGTTCGTCGCAACCCCCGCTACAGCCCAATGCCGTGGTGAGACTCGACCCTGAGGTCGTCCTTCCGGTACTCGAGCGAATCACCGACAAGGCTGTCCGTCGAATCACCTCGAAGCATGTCTATGTCGCCAAGCAACCGCTCCCGGTCGGCTATCACAACCGCGACCCCATCACCGTCTACATCGATCTGCATTCCGCGTCCTGCTCCCCTCGCTACCGAGAGGATCTCGCCCAGTTCCTCGCCGGCCGGGTACGCCGCGCCCTGGGCGGTCTCGACCCTGCTCGGACCGTCATCGCAACCGCCCGCGAAGGAAACATCCTGGTAGGCAGCCGGGTCGCCGAACTCTGCGGCGTCCCGTTCCTCATGGTTCGCACCACCGCGCGCCCGCCCCGCTTCGGCTACCCCATCGAGCGCAACGTCGGCGACGAGGTCGAGGCAGTCATCGTCGATGACGTCGTGATGAGCACCCTCGTCCCGAGGATGGCCGAGCTCCTGCGTATCCACGAAGGCATCACGACCACCCGCTGCTTCAGCATCTTCGACCGTGCCGACATCGGCACCGCGCGACGTTGGGAGGGACTCGACATCACGCTCGACTCCGCGTTCTCAATCGACGCCGAGCTGGTGTCGGCTCTGAAAGACCTCGCCGATCAACACGGCGCCTAACTTTTCCTGAAGGAGACCGTTAATCTCCAGCGAACCAGTCTTCCGCGAGGCTATCTTCCGTGCAGGAAAATGCCACGTCTCCCATCGATTCGGCTGGCCTTATCCGACCTGTCCCGAGCCAGAAAGCCGCCGATGACCGAAGTCGAGATGGTGGTCAATCTCCATGTGACCGAACGGTGCAACTATCGGTGCACCTACTGCTTTGGACAATGGGGCCTGCTCGCGGAGTCGAAGGCGGAGACGAGCATATGGGCCGACACCACCGAGGCCTGTCGCATCATGCGGGACCTGGCGGACACATTCCGGAAGCAGCGCGGCGGCGAGAGCTCGATCCGGTTCAACTTCGTGGGCGGCGAGCCCGCTCTGCTCCCGAACATCGCTGACCTCGTCGGCCACGCCCGGACGACGTTGAAAACACGAGTCTCGTACGTCACCAACGGACTCATGCTGAGAAGCTTCGACGCAGAGTGGACTGCGGAGAACGTCGACATCGTCGGGATCAGCGTCGACTCCTCGATCCGCGACACCAACCGTCAGATAGGTCGGGTGACACGGAGCGGCAAGGTCTTCGATCTCGCCGAGGTCGGCACTCGGGTTCACGCCGTTCGCGAAGCGGCCAGTCGTCTGGGAATCAGGCAACCCGAGATCAAGGTGAACACCGTCGTCAGCGACCTGAACCACCGCGAGAACTTCAACGCCGTCCTTGCCGCGGTCAGACCGGACCGGTGGAAGCTGCTCAAGATGCTCCCGGTCTACTCCTCGAAGACCGCGATCAGCGACGAGGAATTCCGTGGTTTCGCAAAGCGACACAGAAAGTACGTGCGCAAACGCGCCGGCTTCAAGGGCGTGGTCATCACGACCGAGGACAACGACGAGATGACCGGCTCCTACGCAATGGTCGATCCTCTTGCCCGCTTCTTCTGGTACGACGAGCTACCGGAGAGTGGATATCGGTACTCCCAACCGATGACGGTTGTGTCTGCGGACAAGGCCTGGGCAGTCGCGGGAGTCCACTGGGACGAACAGAAGTACGGCGCTCGCTATACCGAACTCATGGGCAGCATGGACCTGGGGGAGACTGAGCACAGCCAAGCACTCGTGGCACCGCCCGTCCCGCGACCTCGACCCGTTGCGAAGTCATCGAGGTCCCAGACGCCGGTCACCATCTAAGAGTGTCGGGCGTGGACGTGCGCCACACCCGTGATGCTCACGAGGTAACTCGGCGAGTGCGCACTGCCCTCGTGGAACTCCACGAAAGAAGCGACCGTTCACCGAGTTACCTCGGTGAACATCCACGCCTCAGCCGCTGACGGAAACCTGAGCGCCGCCGCCTTCGACGGGCTCCATGCCCTCGGCGATCTTCATCGCCTCCTCGATCAGGGTCTCGACGATGGCGGCCTCGGGGACGGTCTTGATGACCTCGCCCTTGACGAAGATCTGGCCCTTGCCGTTGCCGGAGGCGACACCGAGGTCGGCCTCGCGGGCCTCACCGGGGCCGTTGACGACGCAGCCCATGACCGCGACGCGCAGCGGGACCTCGAGGCCGTCGAGGCCGGCGGTCACCTGCTCGGCCAGGGTGTAGACGTCGACCTGGGCGCGGCCGCACGACGGGCAGGAGACGATCTCGAGGCGGCGCGGCTTCAGGTTGAGCGACTCCAGGATCTGGATGCCGACCTTGACCTCCTCGACCGGCGGCGCGGAGAGCGAGACCCGGATCGTGTCGCCGATGCCCTTGGACAGCAGCGAGCCGAAGGCGACCGACGACTTGATCGTGCCCTGGAAGGCCGGACCGGCCTCGGTGACGCCGAGGTGGAGCGGCCAGTCACCGGACTCGGCGAGCAGCTCGTAGGCGCGGACCATCACGACCGGGTCGTTGTGCTTGACCGAGATCTTGAAGTCGTTGAAGCCGTGTTCCTCGAAGAGCGAGGCCTCCCACATCGCCGACTCGACCAGCGCCTCGGGGGTGGCCTTGCCGTACTTCTCCAGCAGCCGCTTGTCGAGCGAGCCCGCGTTGACGCCGATCCGGATCGAGGTGCCGTGGTCCTTGGCGGCCGCGGCGATCTCCTTGACCTGGTCGTCGAACTTGCGGATGTTGCCCGGGTTGACCCGGACCGCCGCACAGCCGGCCTCGATGGCAGCGAAGACGTACTTCGGCTGGAAGTGGATGTCGGCGATCACCGGGATCTGCGACTTCTTCGCGATCGCGGGCAGCGCGTCGGCGTCGTCCTGGCTCGGGCAGGCCACCCGGACGATGTCGCAACCCGACGCGGTGAGCTCGGCGATCTGCTGCAGCGTGGAGTTGACGTCGGAGGTCAGCGTGGTCGTCATCGACTGAACCGAGATGGGGCTCTCGCTGCCGACGCCCACCGACCCGACCTTGATCTGGCGGGTCTTGCGGCGAGGGGCGAGCACCGGGGCGGGTGCCTCCGGCATACCGAGGCTTGTCGGCGTGGGGATCGACGTCATGTCTACCAATTCTACGTGCGGGTCAGGCCTGGAGATGAAGTGGGACGACGAGGTCGGCGACGATCAGGACAACACCCATCACCAGGAGCGCGGAGGCCACGACGTACGCCACCGGCAGCAGCTTCGCCGGGTCGGCATGTCCCGGGTCGGGCCGCCTGAAGACCTTGGCGAACGCGCGGCGGATGCCCTCCCACAGCGCGGTCGCGATGTGACCGCCGTCGAGGGGCAGGAGCGGGACGAAGTTGAAGATGCCGATGAACAGGTTGAACCCACCGACCAGGAACGCGAAGCTGGCGACCTTCTCGCCGACGTCGAGGCCCTCGTGGGCCGCGATCTCGCCGGCGATGCGGCCGCCGCCGACGATGCTGACCGGGCTGTCGGCCGAGCGCTCCTCGACACCGACGATCGCGAGCGCGACGTGCCAGACCTTGACCGGCAGCCTCAGCAGCGAGTGGACGGCGTTCTCCGCCATCACACCCATCTCCTTCAGCGCATAGACCGGCCCCTCCTTGGTGGTGACCACGTGCGACTCGGGAGACATCCCGAAGAAGCCGACCTTCGCGGTCTCCGGGTCGGCGCTGGTGTCGTCGACGTCCTTGACCCGCTCCTGCACGACGGTCTGGGTGTGCAGCGTCATCGGCTCACCGTCGCGCTCGATGACGATGGTGGCCTCGCCGTCCATGTTGTCGCGGATCAGCTCCTGGGCGACCGCCCACGAGGTCAGCTCGGTGCCGTTGAACGAGACCAGCTCGTCGCCGGGCTTGAGTCCGGCGTCGGCGGCCGGGGTCGGCTTGTCGCTCGCGCGGCACTCGCGGCCCTGGTCCTCCCAGGTCAGCAGGCATTCCTGCAGGCTCGAGACGACCGGGTGCCCCTTGTCGACGACGTTCTCGTGGACGCCGTAGATCCCGAAGACGCCCCAGAGCACGAAGAACGCGATGGCGATGTTCACCGTGGGCCCGCCGGCCATCACGATGACCTTCTTCCACCACGACATCTTGTAGAAGAGCCGCGGCTCGTCCTCGGGACGGATCAGCTCCCACTCGGCCGAGCGCGCGTCGCTGATCAGCTGGGTGAACATGCCGGTGTTGGACTTGCGCACCTTGAGCGCACCGTCCTCGGTGCGCTCCCCCAGCTGATCGGCGCCGGGGGGCAGCATCCCGACGATCTTCACGTAGCCACCGAGCGGGATCGCCTTGAGGCCGTACTCGGTCTCACCGACCTGCTTGGACCACACCGTCGGCCCGAAGCCGATGAAGTACTGGGTCACCTTCCCGCCGAACGCCTTCGCCGGGATCATGTGGCCGAGCTCGTGGAGCCCGATCGAGATCAGGATCGCGAGAATGAAGCCGATCACGGCCAGCGTGTAGAGCAAATAGCTCATGGACGGGTCTCCAGGATCCGAGTGGTCTCCTCGCGCGCCCAGGCGTCGGCGGCGAGCACATCCTCGATCGAGAGGGTGCCTTCAGAGCGTACGCCGTCGCTGCTGAAGCGGAGCCCGAAGCGATCCGAATGCCGCGCCATCACCTCCGCAATCGTGTCGACGATGCCGGGGAACGGGATCCGGCCGTCGTGGAAGGCGTCCACACAGACCTCGTTGGCCGCGTTGTAGACCGCGGGATGGGTGCCGGCCCGGGTGCCGGCCTCGCGGGCGAGGCGCACCGCAGGAAAAGCAGAGTCGTCGAGCGGCTCGAAGCGCCAGTCGGCGGCCTTGGTCCAGTCGATCGGCGTCTCGGCGTTCGGCACCCGATCGGGCCAGGCCATCCCCATCGAGATCGGCACCAGCATCGTCGGCAGCCCGAGCTGGGCCACCACTGCACCATCGGTGAACTCGACCATCGAGTGGATGTACTGCTGCGGGTGGACGACGACCTCGATCCGGTCGAAGGGTACGTCGAAGAGCAGATGCGCCTCGATGACCTCGAGACCCTTGTTGACCAGGGTGGCGGAGTTGGTCGTGATCACCCGCCCCATCGCGAAGTTGGGGTGCTTGAGCGCCTGTGCCGGGGTGACCTGGGCGAGCTCGTCGCGGGTGCGGCCGCGGAACGGGCCGCCGGACGCGGTCAGCACCAGCTTGCGTACCTCCTCGGCGCGGCCGGCGCGCAGGCTCTGGGCGATCGCGGAGTGCTCGGAGTCGACGGGGACGATCTGCCCCTCCCCTGCGACCCGCTTGACCAGCGGGCCGCCGATGATCAGCGACTCCTTGTTGGCCAGGGCGAGCGTGTTGCCCGCCTCCAGCGCGGCCAAAGTCGGGCGGAGACCGACGGCGCCGGTGATCCCGTTGAGCACCACGTCGGCGGCCTGGGCGGCGGCCTCCACCGAGGCTTCCTCCCCCAGCCCGGAGAGCTTGGGCGCGAACTCGGCCACCTGCGCCTCGAACAGCTCCTTGTTGGCCCCGCCCGCGGTCAACGCCACGACCCGGAACCGGTCCGGGTTGGCCCGCACCAGGTCGAGGGCCTGGGTGCCGATGGACCCGGTCGAGCCGAGGATCACCACGTCTCGTGGTCGCTGCTCATTCACCCACCCATCTTCCCAGCAGAGGCTGAGAAGGCACCAAGTGGCGGCCGACGAAGGTCGGGAACTTCACGGGAAATAGCAACAGCCCCGGACTCCCCCACGGGTCCAGGGCTGCGCATGAAACGTTTTGCAACGTCTGCCCACAATTAAGCCACAAAGATGCACGTAAAGGCAAATCCCAAAATGTGCGTCCCAGTTAAATCTGCGTCAGATCAGTGGCGCCAGGATGACGCCGAGCCGCGGCGTGACATGGCGGACCCAGGACTCGGTCAGGTGCGAGTTGTCGTAGTAGGTGACCTTCTCCCCCACCACCAGCGGGCAACGGTCCTCGGCGCACACGAATCGCTGGGTGTCGACGTACGCCGCCTCGGTGCCTTTCAGGGCCGCCTCGGTGAGCTCGTTGCTGCTGGTCTCGCGCGAGTCCGGGTCGCTGAGGCAGGAGCTCTGGTCGGCCTCGGGGGCACTGATGCAGTCGGCGGGGTTGTGATCGACAGCGGGTACGTCGCCGAGGACGACGACCTTGCGGGAGATCTCTCGATAGGCCTTCACCGTGCTGCGCACCGCCCGCGACCACTGCTCGTCACGGTCCATCCCGTCGTACTTCTTCGGCATGAAGAGCTGGCCACGAGCCGTCGAGACGATCGTGTCGGGCTCGAGGCGCTCGAGCCGGTCCGCGGACCAGTCGCGGAAGTCGTCGCACTCGGCCTGGGTCATCTTCTTGCCGCGGTGCTGGACCGGGTAGGGGGCGCAGCCGACCTTCACGACCGGCACGACCCGGAAGCCGTTCTCCTTGCCGAGGTCGTCGAAGGCGGTCAGCCACATCCCTGCGTGGGAGTCGCCGACGACGGCGACCGTCTTCTTCGCGTCGGTGTCGCCGAGGGCGCAGTCGGCACCGCGGGTGTCTCCGTAGTTGGCGTAGCAGTCGCCGTACGTCTTCTGCCACCGGTCCTCGATGATCTCCTCGCCGAGCACGGCCGGCGGGATCGGGCCGCCGCGGTCGGCGATGTGGAGGGCGGCGCGGAGCTCGCGCTGCACCTGCGGCGGGCCGCCGGTCTCGGCGGCGGTGTCGGGGACCTCGTTGGCCGCGAACCACGCCTGCGCCTCGGCGACCCGCTCCTTCTCCGCGTACGCGGCATAGCCGGTCGTCAGCCAGCCGCTGCCGACCGCCAGCACGAGCGCTGCCGGCCACAGGGCCAGCGAGCGCAGCCCGTGGGAGAGCACGGGCACCTGCTTGCGCTGGAACGGGAGCTCGATGAAGCGGTGGCTCAACGCGGAGAGGAGAAGCGCGGCGGCGACCGCGACCGTCATCTCGAGGGCGGTGTTGCCGAGATGCAGGCTCCCCAGATTCAGGTGGGCAGGCGCGAGCACGATCAGCGGCCAGTGCCACAGGTAGAGGGAGTAGGAGATGTCGCCGACGTAGCGCAGCGGGCGGATCGCGAGCAGCCTCGCGGTCGGGGCGTTGGCGCCGGAGGCGAGCAGCGCGACCGTGCCGAGGGTGGGCACCAGCGCCTGCCAGCCGGGGAACGGGGTGGCCTCGCTGAACGCGACCGTGGAGACGAGGATCGCCGCGGCTCCGCCGAGTCCGGCGGCGACGCTGGCGGCTCCCTTGAGCCGGCCGCCCCAGCACGCCAGCAGCGCGCCGGCGGCGAGCTCGTAGGCGCGGGCCGGGGTGGAGAAGTAGGCGGCGGTCGGGTTCTCGCCGGTGGCATGGACAGACCAGGCCAGGCTCGCGAGCGCGATCACCGCGGCGACGATCGTGAAGCCCTTGCGCCCGAGCTTGGGGATGAGCAGGAGCGCCAGCACCGGCCAGACGAGGTAGAACTGCTCCTCCACCGAGAGCGACCAGTAGTGCTGGAAGGGCGACGGCTCGCTGGGCTGGAAGTACTGCACCCCCTCGGCCGCGAAGTGAACGTTGGCCAGGAAGAACGCCGCCCAGGTGCCGTCAGCGGCCGCGTCGGTGAGCCGGGTGGTGGGCAGCTGCCAGGCGGCGTACGCCAGGACGACCAGGATCACGAGCGTGGCTGCCGGCAGGATCCGGCGGGCGCGGCGCGCGTAGAACTGCGGGATGCTGACCGTGCCTGATGTGTCGGCCTCGCGCAGCAGCAGGGTGGTGATCAGGAAGCCGGAGAGGACGAAGAAGACGTCGACGCCGACGAACCCGCCCTCGGTGTGCGGTACGCCCGCGTGGGCAGCGACGACCAGGCCTACGGCAACGGCCCGGAGACCTTGGACATCTGTCCGCCATTGCTTGGCTGACATGTGGGGTGCACCTCGTGTGGGGGTTCGGCTGCTTCCATTGCTGGGTCCGTGTCGCGGAGGTGCGCGAAACGGCCCTCGATGCTTTCACGGACATGGTGTGTTCGCATATCGAGGGTCGCCGGTCGACCTGTTCTTTTGGTGTCAGCCTCCGAAGTAGGACATCACGTGCTTGATCCGGGTGTAGTCCTCGAACCCGTAGACGGAGAGGTCCTTGCCGTAGCCGGAGTGCTTGAAGCCGCCGTGGGGCATCTCGGAGATGTAGGGGATGTGGGTGTTGATCCACACCACGCCGAAGTCGAGGCGCTTGCTGACCCGCAAGGCGGTGGCGTGGTCCTTGGTCCACACGCTCGACCCGAGGCCGTAGTCGACATCGTTGGCACATCTGAGCGCCTCGGCCTCGTCGGCGAACCGCTGCACGGTGATCACCGGGCCGAAGATCTCGTGCTGGATCTGCTCGTCGTCCTGGCGCAGGCCGGCCAGGACCGTGGGCTGATAGAAGTAGCCGTTCTCGCCGCCAACGACTCGTGCCGGCGCGCCACCGGCCGCGATCGTGGCGTGGCCCGGGAGGCGGTCGACCATGCCCGCGACCCGGGCGAGCTGGCCGGGGTTGTTGAGCGCGCCGACATCTGTGTTGTCGGCGGGGAGGCCGACAGTGGTGTTGCGGGCCGCCTCGGCGAGCGCCGCGACGAACTCGTCGTGGATGCCCTCCTGCACCAGCACCCGGGTCGCGGCCGTGCAGTCCTGGCCGGCGTTGAAGTAGCCCGCCGCGGCGATACCGGCCACCGCCGTGTCGATGTCGGCGTCGTCGAAGACGATGACCGGCGCCTTGCCGCCGAGCTCGAGGTGGACGCGCTTGACGTCCTGCGCCGCGGTCGCGGCGACCTCCATGCCGGCGCGCACCGAACCGGTGATGGCGACCATCTGGGGCGTCTTGTGCCGGATCAGCGCCCGGCCGGTGTCGCGGTCGCCGGTGACGAGGTTGAGCACGCCCGGCGGCAGGAACTCCTGGGCGATCTCGGCCAGCAGCGCGGAGCTGGCCGGGGTGGTGTCGGAGGGCTTGAGGACGACCGTGTTGCCGGCGGCCAGGGCCGGGGCGATCTTCCAGGACATCATCGCGAGCGGGTAGTTCCATGGCGTGACCTGCCCGATCACGCCGATCGGCTCACGACGGATCCAGGAGGTGTGGTCCGGTAGATATTCGCCTGCGCTCTTCCCCTCCAGGGTCCGGGCGGCGCCCGCGAAGAAGCGGAAGTGGTCGATCGTCGGCGGCAGCTCCTCCTCCAGGGTCAGCTGAAACGGCTTGCCGGTGTCCTTGACCTCCACTGCGGTCAGCTCCTCGGCCCGGGCCTCCATCGCGTCGGCGATCCGGAGCAGAGCCAGGCTGCGCTCCTGGGGCGTGGTCTCGCCCCAGGTCTCGAAGGCCGCTGCGGCCGCGGCGTACGCCTGGTCGACGTCGGCCTCCCCCGACATCGCGGCCTGCGCGTAGATCTCGCCGGTGGCGGGGTCGACGACGTCGTACGTCGCGGCGTCAGCGGCCTCGCGCAGCTCGCCGCCGATCACGTTCCTGAAGGTCTGGTCAGCCATGCGGTAGAGACTAACTCCTTCCCGTAACAGGGATGTCACAACTGAATCCGAAGTGAAAATTGCGCTTTGAAACGGATTCGCTTGCGAAAGCGAGATGCGTTGGGTGACCATTGAGTCATGACCGGCAACTACGAGCAGCTGCAGCGCGACGCCAAGGACCATCTCTGGATGCACTTCACGCGGCATTCGAGCTACGCAGAGGCCGACGTGCCGATCATCGCCAGGGGTGAGGGCGCCTACATCTACGACATCGAGGGCAACCGCTACCTCGACGGTCTCGCGGGGCTCTTCGTCTCCCAGGTCGGCCACGGGCGCGCGGAGCTCGCCGACGCGGGCGCGGAGCAGGCCAAGCAGCTGGCCTTCCATCCGCTGTGGTCCTACGCGCACGAGCCGGCGATCGAGCTCGCCGCCCGGCTGGCCTCGCTCGCCCCCGGCGACCTGAACCGGGTCTTCTTCACCAACTCCGGCTCCGAGGCCGTCGAGACCGCGTGGAAACTCGCCAAGAACTACTTCAAGCTCAAGGGAAAGCCTGGCAAGCACAAGGTGATCGGGCGCAACATCGCCTACCACGGCACCACGCACGGGGCGCTGTCGATCACCGGTCTGGCCGACATCAAGGCGCCGTTCGAGCCGCTGGTCCCCTCGACCTTCCGGGTGCCGAACACCAACATCTACCGGGCCTCCGAGATCACCGGCGGGCTGATGGACGGGAGCGATCCAGAGGCGTTCGGCCGCTGGTGCGCCGACCAGATCGAGTTCGTGATCCAGGCCGAGGGCCCGGACACGGTTGCCGCGGTCTTCCTGGAGCCGGTGCAGAACTCGGGCGGCTGCTTTCCGCCTCCCCCGGGCTACTTCCAGCGGGTGCGGGAGATCTGCGACGAGCACGACGTGCTCCTCGTCTCCGACGAGGTCATCTGCGCCTACGGGCGGCTGGGCACGATGTTCGGCTGCGAGCGGTTCGGCTACGTCCCCGACATGATCACCTCCGCCAAGGGACTGACCTCGGGCTACGCGCCACTGGGCGCCACGATCATCTCCGACCGGCTGATGGAGCCGTTCCTGACCGGTGAGGAGACCTTCTACCACGGCTACACCTTCGGCGGTCACCCCGTCTCCACCGCGGTGGCGATGGCCAATCTCGACCTCTTCGAGGCTGAGGATCTGCTCGGCAACGTACGCCGCAACGAGGACGCCTTCCTGGCCACGCTGTCGAAGCTGAAGGACCTGCCGGTCGTCGGCGACGTACGCGGTACCGGCTACTTCTACGGCATCGAGCTGGTCAAGGACCGGGCGACCAAGGAGACCTTCACCGAGGAGGAGTGTGAGCGGATCCTCTACGGGTACGTCTCCAAGGCGCTGTGGTCCGAGGGCCTCTACTGCCGCGCCGACGACCGCGGCGAGCCGGTCATCCAGCTCTCCCCGCCGCTCACCGTGGGCCAGGCCGAGTTCGACGAGATGGAGCAGATCCTGCGCCGGGTGCTGGAGAAGGCCTCGACGATGCTCTGAGGCCGGTCAGTGCTGGATCCGGGGCCACGGCGACTGCTCCTCGAGGGCATAGGCGAGCTCGAGGAGCGTCCGCTCGTCGCCGTATGCCGCCGAGAGCTGGACCCCGATCGGCAGCCCCTCCTCGCTGAGCCCCATCGGCAGCGAGATCGCCGGCGCACCGGTGATGTTCTGCAACGGCGTGAACGCGACGTGGCGGAGGAGCCGGTCGACGAGGTCCTCGAACGGCACGTTCGGGGAGAGATGACCCAGCGGCGGGGTGACGCCGGCGACGACCGGGCACAGGACCACGTCGTGGTGGTCGAAGACGGAGGCGTACGCCGCTGCGGCCCGCCGCAGGCGGAGCAGCGCCGCGGGTGTCTGGCGCCAGCCTCCGGCGGTGAAGGCGCGACGCAGGCCGTCGGTGAGGCCGTCGAGGCGGCCGGTGTCGAGCGTACGGTCGATGGTCAGGCGGCCCAGGTTGCCGGCGAGGAAGGCGAGCAGGCCCCAGTAGCTGAGAAAGTCGTCGCCGAAGCGCGCGTCGACGGGGATCGGGACCGGCTCGACGCTGTGGCCCTGCTCCTCCAGCAGGGTCGCGGTGCGTTCCACGGCCGCCTTGGTCGGTGTGTCCACGACGGCGTCGGTCACCGACTCCATGATCAACGCGACCCGGAGCCGGCGCCGCGCGGGGCCCTCGACGAGTCCTAGGGGCGGCAGCGCCGGATTGCGCCAGTGCCGCTCGAGCGCGGCGTGGAAGGTCGCGGTGTCGCGGACCGTACGTGTCACCACCCCTTCGCTGACCATGTTGATCGGGAGGGTACGGGCCATCTCGCCGTCGATGTGCCGGCCGCGGCTGGGCTTGAGGCCGACCAGTCCGGCGGCCGCGGCCGGGATACGGATGGATCCGCCGCCGTCGTTGGCGTGCGCGATCGGCACGGCTCCGGCGGCGACCAGCGCCGCTGCCCCGCCGGAGGATGCCCCGACGGAGTGGCGCGTGTTCCAGGGGTTGGGAGTCGGCGGCCCGCTTCGGAACTCGGTGGTCGCGTTCAGTCCGAACTCGGGCATCCGGCTCTTGCCCAGCACCGTCACCCCGGCGCTGAGGAATTGGGTCGTGTAGCGCCCGTCGTGTGCGGCCGGACGCGCCCGGAACGCCTCCGACCCGTGGTTCGTCGGCATCCCGAGCAGGTCGGTGTTGTCCTTGAGCAGGGTCGGCACACCATGGAGCAGACCGGTGTCGGCCCCCGCGCGACGGGGCGCGTCGTAGGCCTCGTACGCCAGCGCGTGCAGCCCCGGGGTCACCTGTCGCAGCCTGCTGACCGCCGCCGCCTCGACCTCTTCTGCGCTCAGCTCGCCGGCGCGGACGAGACGGGCGAGCTCGACGGCGTCATGGTCGGCGAGGACGTCGTCGGTGAAGGCGTGGACGCGGGTGGGTGCGGTCATGTCGGACAGCGTGCTGGATCGGCTCCTAAAAGTCTAGAAGATCTTCCACACTTCTCGCCGGCTCGCGTGAAACACTCTGCCCATGAAGCGACGGCACGGTGACAGCGCCAGGCAGCGACGCGACGCCCTCGTCCGCGCCACGATCGAGGTGGCCGCCGAGAAGGGCATGGCCGGGGTCTCCCATCGGGCCGTGACCGAGCGCGCCGGGCTGCCGCTGGCCACCGTCGGCTACTTCTTCGACTCGATCACGGACCTGGCGGCCGAAGCGATGCGCACGGGCGTGGCCGAGGACGTCGCCCGGCTGCGTACGCTCGCCGACGAGCTCGCCGCGACGGAGTCCGGCACCGACGCGATGGCCGAGGCGTTCGCCGCGGCGCTGATGTCCCCGCCGGCCGACTCGCTCGCCTTCCTCGAGGGGTTGCTCCACGCCGCCCGCGAGCCGCAGTTCCGCCCGGTGGTGGCCGAGGCGCTCACCGCCGGCCGTGCCGTCGCGGACCGCGCGGCGACCGTGGCGGGCGCGACCCGGACCGACCCCGACTCCCTGCTCGCCCTCGTGCACGGCTACCTGCTGCACGCCCTCGCGGCGCCCGACCTCGTCGACGCCGACGCCCTGCTCCGTGGGCTCCGTGCGCTCGTCATCGGCACCCTGGTCGAGAGCGGCGAGGTCTCCCTCGCCCTCCGCCTCGCCGGCCGCGGCTCAGCCGACGACGCGTACCTCGCTACCTAGGACCGCCCCGTCCTGCAGGGTCAGGTGGTCGCCGGACCAGAAGCGACCCGGGTCGTAGTAGTTGGTCGGACGCTCGTCGTCGAGCAGGCCCATCTCCTGGTAGGTGGCAGCCACGACCTCGGCACAGAAGACCTGCTCGAGACCGGCCTTCGAACGCACCCTCCCCCGCGCCCAGCGTCCGGCCAGGGCAGCGGTCGAGGGGAACGGGGTGCCGTCGAGCCGGGCGATCGTCCGCAGCAGCGCGTCCTCGCGCGGGCGGTCGATGTCGGCGGTCAGCTGGCGCAGCCAGACCTGCTGCTCGTAGCGCCCTGCCCACTGCTCGACCGCGGCACGCAGATCGTGGAGCTGTACGCCACGGTGGTGGGTGCCGGTGTAGAGATCGAGCAGCCCCTTGCCGAGCTCGGCGTGCCACATCAGCGGCGGCAGGTCATCGAGCACCACCGCCATCCCGACATGGTTGACCGGGGCGTTGCTGAGCATCCGGATCGCACGGTCGGCGACCGAACGCCCGCGGAAGAGCCACAGATCACCGGTCCGGGTCTGGTCCACGGCGTCGGCAAGGGAGATAGTGGTGTCATCAGACATCGTTTGCAGGGGGTCCTATGAGTTTCGGCAGTGCACGCGTGTGGAAGATCGTGGGAATGGCCGGCCTGGCCGGGGTCACCGCGACAGGCGTCATCATCGCGCGCAACCATCGCCAGCGTACGCAGCGCACGCCGGAGGAGATCCATGCGAAGCTCCGCGAGCGGGTCGCGGCCGCGCAGGACGCTGCCTGAGCCGGATCAGGGGCCGGGTCAGGAGTCGAAGCCGAGCCCGAGGCGGTCCATCGCCCGCAGGAACAGGTCGCGGCGACCGCCGTTGGCGTCGGCCTTGCCGAGCGAGCGGACCATCATCGAGATGCCGGCGTACCGGGCAGGCTCGGGAGGGAACGGCAGCGGCTTGGAGCGCACCATCTCCAGCGACGTACGTTCCGTCTGCTCGCCGCTGAGGTGGTCGAGCATCACCTGGGCGCCGAAGCGGGTGGCTCCGACGCCGAGACCGGTATAGCCGAGAGCGTAGGCCACGCGGCCGGCGTACGCCTTGCCGAAGAATGCCGAGAAGCGGGTGCAGGTGTCGATGATGCCGGCCCAGCGGTGGGTGAAGCGGAGGCCCTCGAGCTGCGGGAAGGTCTCGAAGAAATGGCCGGCGAGCTTGTCGTGGGTGGCGCCGGTCTCCAGCTCCGGTGAGATCTTCGATCCGAAGTGGTAGATCGCGTCGTAGCCGCCCCACAGGATCCGGTTGTCCCTGGTCAGGCGGTAGTAGTGGAAGTGGTTGGCGGAGTCGCTGACACCCTGCCGGTTCGCCCAGCCGATGGCGTCCATCTGCGCAGTGGAGAGCGGCTCGGTCATGAGTACGTAGTCGTAGACCGGCACGGTCATCATCCGCAGCCGCCGCAGCAGCGGCGGGAAGGCGTTGGTGGCCAGCGCCACCCTCCCGGCCCGGACCGACCCCGCGATCGTCGTGACCCGCATCCCCGAACCGTCACGCTCGAGACCTGTGACCGCGGAGCCCTCGTGGATCACCACCCCGGCGTCCACACAGGCCTGCCGCAATCCCCAGGCCAGCCGCGCCGGCTCGATCGTGGCCGTGTCGCCGACCACCTCCAAGCCACCGAGGTAGGTCGGCGAGCGGAGCTCGTCCCGCACGCCGGTCTTGTCCAGCAGGCGGTGCTTGATGCCGTGCTCGGTCAGCGCGGTCGACCACTCGCCGAGGTCGTCGACCTCGTGCGGGCGGGTGGCGACGTTCAGCGCACCGGTGAGCTGCCAGTCGCAGTCGATGCCGCGCTCCTGGACAGTCGCCGCCATCTCGTCGAGATTCTGCTGGCCGAGCCGGTCCAGTGTCGCGAGCTCGTCGGGCCAGCGCTCCAGACCGTTCCAGAAGCCATGGGTCAACGACGCCTCGGCGAAGCCGCCGTTGCGGCCCGATGCCTGGTCCCCGCACTGGCCGGCCTCCAGCAGCACCACCGACCACGACGGAAACCGCTCGCGGGCGAGCAGTGCCGTCCACAGCCCCGAGTAGCCGCCTCCGACGACCACCAGATCCGCCGACTCCACCCCGAGCAGAGGCGGCAGCGGCGCTGGCTTCGCAGGGTCGTCCAGCCAGTAGACGGCGGGCTTCGCATCGGTCAGCGAGACATGGTTCACGACGCCCACTATGACAACTTCAGAGCCCTTCAGCCACACACAATGTACGGAATCATGGAAATTGTTCGTTACACACGACGGATTTCGTTGCATCTGGTCACGGCAAACAGGTTGACTGGGCGCCATGACCACTCGCAAGCGCAACGGGGGCGCTCACCTCGACGAGGTCAACAAGCTGATCATCGAGCAGCTCCAGCAGGACGGGCGGCGCAGCTATGCCGCGATCGGCAAGGAGGTCGGCCTGAGCGAGGCCGCGGTGCGACAGCGCGTGCAGCGCCTGGTCGACAGCGGCGTCATGCAGGTCGTCGCCGTCACCGACCCGCTCGAGCTCGGCTTCGCGCGGCAGGCCATGATCGGCGTACGCACCTCCGGACCGATCGAGGGGATCGCCGACGAGCTCGGCAAGCTCGACGAGGTCGACTACATCGTCATCACCGCCGGCTCCTACGACCTGCTCGTGGAGGTCGTCGCCGAGAGCGACGAGGCCCTTCTCAACCTCGTCTCCAGCAAGATCCGCGCCATCGAGGGCGTGGTGAGCACCGAGACGTTCATGTACCTCCACCTGCACAAGCAGACGTACGCCTGGGGCGTCAGGTGAGCGGCGGTTACCCCGAGATCAGCCTGTGGCACGAGACCGCCGGCGGCTCCTGGGAGCCGCGCCCGGCGCTGATGGGCGATGTCGAGGTCGATGTCGCGATCGTGGGTGCGGGCTACACCGGCCTGTGGACGGCCTACTACCTGGCCGAGGCGAGGCCCGACCTGAAGATCGCTGTCCTCGAGGCCGAGGTCGCCGGGTTCGGGGCCTCGGGCCGCAACGGCGGCTGGTGCTCGGCGCTCTTCCCCGCCTCGCTCGACAAGGTGTCCGCGGGCTCGAGCCGGGAGGCCGCTCTCGCCCAGGACCGGGCGATGCGGGCGACCGTCGACGAGGTCATCCGGGTCGCCGAGGCCGAGAACATCGAGGCCGACATCGCCAAGGGCGGCACCGTCGTCGTGGCCCGTACGCCCGCCCAGCTCGAGCGCGCCCGCGAGGAGGTCGAGCACGCCCGCTCCTGGGGTCTCGGTGACGCCGAGATCTCCCTGCTGGGCCAGGCCGCCGCCGAGAAGCGGCTCGCCGCGACCAACACCCTCGGGGCGACCTACACCCCCGACTGCGCCGCGCTTCATCCCGCCAAGCTCGTCCGCGGCCTGGCCCGCGCCGTCGAGGCCCGCGGCGTCACGATCTACGAGCAGACCCGGGTCACGTCGATCGGTGCGCACCAGGTGCGCACGGAGAGCGACGTGGTCACCGCCGACGTCGTCGTACGCGCCACCGAGGGCTACACCCCGACGCTGGCCGGCCTCGAGCGCGAGGTCATCCCGGTGCGCTCCCTGATCATCGCCACCGAACCGCTCTCGGACCTGGTCTGGTCGAACATCGGCCTGGCGGAGCGCGAGACGTTCTCCGACGGCCGCCACCTGCTGATCTACGGGCAGCGCACCGCGGACGACCGGCTCGTCTTCGGCGGACGCGGCGCTCCGTACTCCTTCGGGTCGAAGATCAGCCACGGAGATGCCTCCGACCTGCGCACCCACCGCCGCCTGCAGGAGACCCTTATCGAGATGTTCCCGGCCGTACGCGGCCACAAGGTCACCCACCGATGGGGCGGCGTGCTCGGCATCCCGCGCGACTGGCACGCCTCGGTCGGCTACGACCCCGCGAGCGGCCTCGCGCACGCCGGCGGGTATGTCGGCGACGGCGTCGCGACCACCAACCTGGCCGGACGTACGCTGCGCGACCTGGTCCTCGGCACCGAGTCCGATCTCACCGCCCTCCCCTGGGTCGGTCACGTCTCACCGCGCTGGGAGCCGGAGCCGCTGCGCTGGCTCGGCGTCAACGCCGGCCTGCGCGCGATGACCATGGCCGACGCCGAGGAGACCGCCACCGGCAAGGGCTCGCTGGTCGCCCGGGCCGTCGCTCCGCTAGTCGGCGGCCACTGACCCGACCCGAATAAACCTGTTGCGTACGCCGGTCGCGGTCCTCCACCATGGACCCGACCGGCGTTCTCGTCCACGAGGCGCACCTGAGCGAGAGGAGCAGACCCATGACTGTGTCCGTCCTGTGCCTGCCCACAGACCACACCTCTCGTATCAGGAGCACCCGAAGTGACTCAGGAGAACCTCTCCGCTGATCCTCTCCAGAGGATCGACCCGAATTTCGTCTTCGACTTCCAGGCGTACGACGACCTGGACGACGGACAACGCTGGTCCACCTGGCTCTCCGTGGAGCCGCTCTCCCGTGGACCGGAGCCGCGCCCGGACTGGGTGGTGACCTCTCAGGGCGCCATCGACACCGAGCTCGGCATCCTCAAGACCGGCAAGGAGGCCGACGCCTTCCTGGTCGTACGGGCCGACCCGCTCTTCCCGGAGCAGGAGGCCCTGATGGTCGCCAAGCGCTACCGCGACAGCGACCACCGCACCTTCCATCGGGCCGCGAGCTATACCGAGGGCCGCTCGGTCAAGCGCTCCCGTGACGAGCGCGCACTGAAGAAGGGCTCGACCTTCGGCCGCGAAGTCGCCAAGGCCGAGTGGGCCAACGCCGAGTGGAACGCGCTCGTACGCTGCTGGAATCTCGGCCTCCCGGTCCCCTATCCGGTGCAGATCGACGGGACCGAGATCCTGATGGAGTGGATCGCGGTCGACGACGGCAGCGGGGAGCTCGAGACGGCGCCGCGGCTCGCCCAGACCCGGCCGGAGCGTCATGTGCTGGAGATGTGGTGGGACGGGCTCGTCGACGCGCTGGCCACGATGGTGCAGGCGGGCCTGGTCCACGGCGACCTCTCGCCCTACAACATCCTGGCCCAGCAGGACCGGCTCGTGATCATCGATCTCCCTCAGATCATCGACCTGGTCGGCAACCCGCTGGGCTTCGACTTCCTGCTCCGCGACATCACCAACGTCGCGAAGTGGTTCCAGGCCCGAGGCCTGGAGGTCGACGAGCAGGAGGTCTACGCCGACCTGATGGCGCACGCCTTCTGAGCTCTAGCGGGCCAGGCCGCGCAGCAGGGTGGCGACGACGTCCTCCAGCATCTGCTGGGACTGCTCGGGCGTCACGAAACCGGAGCCGACGAAGGTGGCCAGGCCCTGAATGGCGGCCAGAACGGTGACCCCGATGACCTCGGGGTCACCGTCGACGACCTCACCACGGGCCTGGCCGTCGGTGAGTAGGGCGGTGGGGTGGGCGAAGGCGGCGGCGACGGCCTCGGCGATCTCGGCGCCGGAGGTCTCGCTGTGCTTGCGCGCGAACATCACCGAGAGCAGCGCCGGGTTGTCGGTGGCGAAGTCGAGGTAGGCCGAGGCGAAGGCCACCAGGTCGTCGGTCAGCGAGCCGCGGGTGGCCAACGCGGCGTCCATCACCTCGCCCAGCCGCCGGAATCCGGCGACCGCGAGCGCGTCGAAGAGCGCGTTCTTGTCACGGAAGTGGGCGCTCGGCGCGGCGTGGCTCACGCCCAGATCGCGGGCGATGCCGCGCAGCGAGAGCGCGTCGGTGCCCGACTCGCGCAGCACCTCCTCCGCACGGCGGAGCACCGCGGCACGCAGGTCGCCGTGGTGGTAGCGGGTCATCGTCTCGGTCATCAGGCACACCTTATCGAGATTTCACCGATTTAGACATTGTCAAGATTCTTGGCAGCGCCTAGATTGGGGGTCATGACCGAACAGAAGTGGACTTCCGAACGGCTGCCGTCCTTCGAGGGCCGCACCGTGATCGTCACCGGCGCGACGAGCGGCCTGGGCCGCGTCGTCGCCACGCAGCTGGGCGCGAAGGGCGCCCGCGTCGTCCTGGCCGTACGCAACGTCGCCGCCGGCGAGAAGGTGGCCGCCACGATCGGTGGCAGCGCCGAGGTGCGGGCGCTCGACCTGGCCGACCTCGGCTCGGTACGGCACTTCGCCGAGGAGTGGAAGGGCGGGATCGACGTACTCATCAACAACGCCGGGATCATGATGGTGCCCAAGCGCCTCACGACCGACGGCTACGAGAGCCAGTTCGCCACCAACCACCTGGGGCACTTCGCGCTCACCAACCTGCTGCTCCCCCACATCACCGACCGCGTCGTGACGGTCGCCTCCTCGGCCCACCGCTGGGGTGGCTTCGACCTCGACGACCTCAACTGGGAGCGGCGCGAATACCGCACGGAGAGGGCCTACGGGCAGTCGAAGATCTCCAACCTGCTCTTCACCCTCGAGCTCCAGCGGCGTCTGGAGGGCACCGGTCTCCGGGCGTACGCCGCCCACCCGGGCTACGCCGCGACCAACCTGCAGGGCAACACCGGCAACGCGCTCAAGCACGCCCTCATGGCCATCGGCAACCGAGTCGTCGCGCAGTCCGCGGAGGCGGGCGCCCTCCCGACCCTGTACGCGGCCAGCCAGGACCTGCCATCGGGAAGCTACGTCGGGCCGGACGGGCTCGGCGAGTACCGCGGCAGCCCGACGCTCGTCGGCCGCACCGCGGTCGCCTCCGACCCCGAGCTCGCCCGCAAGCTGTGGACAGAGTCCGAGAGCCTGACCGGAGTCTCCTGGCCACTGTGAGTCGGTAGGTTTCTCCGCATGAAGCATCACCGCGGACGGCATGTCGACATCGAGTCGGTCGACGAGCTCGACGGGCATCTGGCGGCAGGGGCGGGGAGCCTCAAGGGATGGCGGCTGCGGTCGCTGGACCTGAGCTCGCGTTCGGAGACCCTGCGAGAGACCGAGCTGGCCGGCGCCACCTTCCTCGGGTGCACCTTCGCACCCGGGGACGGCGACTACGCCGAGGACGAGGGCGCGCTGGTGATGCCGGTGATCCCCGAGACACCCGTCGACGTCTACCGCTCCCGGCTCTACACCGCCGAGGAGCTCTACGACGACCCGGTCTATGCGCGGAGCCTGGATGCGCGGGCGTACGCCTGGCTGCAGCAGCCGCTCGATGCCGACGACGAGCTCGCGATCACCCTCCACGACCACGCGATCGACGCCGCGCTCGAGACATGGGTGCGCGCGCGACGCGACGAGGGCACTCGGATCGTCGGGATGATGGGCGGGCACGCGCTGCGGCGCGGCGAGGAGGACTACGCGACCGCCGCCCGCCTCGCCCAGCACCTGGCGCGTCGCCATGTGGTCGCCACCGGTGGCGGCCCGGGAGCGATGGAGGCCGCCAACCTGGGCGCCTTCCTCGCCGGAGCACCGAAGACGGTGCTGGACGATGCGCTCGCGGCGCTGGCCGCGGTGCCGTCGTTCCGGCCCTCGATCCGGTCCTGGGCGCAGGTCGCTCTCGACGTACGAAACCAGGTCGACGGCAAGCCCGGAAGGTCGCTGGGGATCCCGACCTGGCACTACGGGCACGAGCCGCCCAACGTGTTCGCCGGGGCGATCGCGAAGTACTTCCGCAACGCCACCCGCGAAGCGGTGCTGCTGGAGGTCTGCGACGGCGGGATCGTCTTCCTACCCGGCGCCGGCGGGACCGTCCAGGAGGTCTTCCAGGACGCCTGCGAGAACTACTACGCCGACACGAGCGCCGTCGCGCCGATGGTGCTGGTCGGGCGCTCCTACTGGACCGAGGAGCTGCCGGTCTGGCCGCTCCTGCAGGCCCTGGCCCGGGGCCGCGCGATGGAGGGCCACGTCCACCTCGTCGACACCGCCGAGGAGGTCCTCGACGTCATCGCAGCCGGCGCGCCCGGATGACGTCGCGGTAGTGGTCGACCAGGGCGGCGTTCACCGCGCCCCAGGACTTGTGCGCGACGCTCTTGCGGGCCGCACGCCCCATCCGCAGCCGCAGCTGCGGGTCGTTGTGGAGCAGCGCGACGTGGGAGCCGAGGTCGTCGCGGCTGCCGGGCTCGTAGAAGAACCCGGTGACGCCGTCGGCGACTAGGTCCAGCGGCCCACCCGAGCGTGGCGCGACGACCGGGACCCCGGAGGCGAGCGCCTCCTGGACCGCCTGGCAGAACGTCTCGTGGGAGCCGGTGTGCGCGAACACGTCGAGGGAGGCGTACGCTGCCCCGAGCTCCTCCCCCTGCAGCACGCCGATGAAGGTCGCGTTCGGGAGCAGGTGCCGCAGCTCGCGCTCCTGTGGGCCGCCACCGACGAGCACGACCTTGTACGCCGGGTTGCGCGCCAGCGGAGCCAGCAGGTGCAGCTCCTTCTCCTGGGCGAGACGGCCGACGTACCCGACGATGGTCTCCCCGTTCGGCGCGAGCTGGGCGCGTAGGTCGTGGTCGATGCGGCTCGGGTGGAACAGCTCGACGTCGACGCCTCGTGGCCACAGCCCGGTGCGCTGGACGCCGAGACCCTCGAGCTGGGTCAGGGCCGACGAGCTCGGTGCCAGGGTGCGGTCGGCGGCCGAGTGCGCCTGACGGGTGAGCATCGCCGCGGCCTGCGGGCCGCCGACCGCCTTGTACTTGTCCCAGAAGCCGACCAGGTCGGTCTGGTAGATCGCCACGCTCGGGATGCCGAGCTCCTTGGCCACCAGCACCGCCTGCCGCCCGAGCAGCGCGGGTGAGGCGACGTGGATGACGTCGGGGCTGAACCGGCGCATCACCGCGCGTAGCTTGCGCCGCGTCTCCAAGCCGACGCGGAAGTCCTTGTAGACCCAGAACGTCGCGCCCCGGGTCCGGGTGACCGGGAACCCGGCGTACTCGGTGGGCCCGGTGGGGGCCACGACCTCGACGGTGTGGCCGTCGATCGCGAGATGCTCCAGCACGCGGCGTACGGAGTTCGTCACGCCGTTGACCTGGGGCAGGAACGACTCCGTGACGATGAGGACACGGAGCGGCTCTGAGTTGGCGGCGACCAGCGGGACCCGATCGAGGCTGATGCTCATGTTCCTGATCGTGAGCGCCGTCCGGCAACGTGACCCCCGACTTGGTTGACGGGTCGGTGAACCTCCCGTGGCCAGAACTCCGTGCCGGGCGAGAGATGGTCCGGGCGGTGTCATCAGCGGAAACACCGCGTGACTCTCAGAGATCTGGGGCTTGCCGCCCGCCCGCTCACTTTGCCACGATCGCGGCATGACCACCGATGAGGAGCACATCCGGCCCGAAGGCGTCGACGACCTCACCGTCGAGGCGCTCGGCTCCATCAGCGAGGCACTCGAAGCGATCGAGATCGCCCGCGGTCATCTGTACGCAATGCATCGCATCACCGGCACGGCCGACCTCACCCTCGGCAAGGGTGTCCAGCAGCTGCGCGAGGCCGGCCACACCGAGCTGGCGGACAGGTTCGAGCGCGAGGTCGTCGGACGCAACGTGCTCTACGGCAGATGGACGTTTCAGATCGTCGAGGAGTACGACGACGGCTACTACGCCACTTTCAAGCGGCTGGAGAAGGAGGCTCGCGACACACTCGTCGAGGGCAAGCGGCACCTCTACGAGTCGGAGATGAAGGAAGTACGCCGCACCCAAGGCCGACACGGCCACGAGCACCGGCCCGCGCCAGAGGCTTGAGCCGGCCGACCATACAGCCGTCGCGCTAGGACACCGACTGAGCGGCGAGCTGGCCGCAGGCTCCGTCGATCTCGCGGCCGCGGGTGTCGCGAACGGTGGTGGAGATGCCCTTGGCCTCCAGGCGGCGTACGAACTCGCGCTCGTCGGCCGGGTCGGAGGCGGTCCACTTCGAGCCAGGGGTGGGGTTCAAAGGGATCAGGTTGACGTGGACCCAGCCCCAGTCGCCGTAGGAGTTGAGGACGTCGGCGAGCATGTCGGCGCGCCAGCCCTGGTCGTTGATGCCGCGCATCATCGCGTACTCGATGGAGACCCGGCGCTTCGTCACGCGGGCGTAGTTCCAGGCGGCGTCGACGGTCTCGGCGACCGAGAAGCGGGTGTTGATCGGGACGAGCTCGTTGCGCAGCTCGTCGTCGGGTGCGTGCAGCGAGAGGGCGAGGGTGACCGGGATGCCCTCCTCGGTGAGCTGCTTGATCCTCGGGACCAGACCCACGGTGGAGACGGTCACGTGGCGCGCCGAGAGACCCAGGCCCTCGGGCGCCGGCGAGGTGAGCCTTCTGACGGCACCCATCAGAGCCTTGTAGTTGGCCATCGGCTCCCCCATGCCCATGAAGACCACGTTGGAGAGTCGGCCGGGGCCGCCGGGGATCTCGCCGCTGGCCATCTGCCGGGCCGCGACGACGACCTGATGGACGATCTCGGCGGTCGACATGTTGCGCTCGAGGCCGCCCTGGCCGGTGGCACAGAACGGGCAGGCCATGCCACAGCCCGCCTGGGAGGAGATGCAGACCGTGGCGCGATCGGTGTAGCGCATCAGCACCGACTCGACGAGTGCGCCGTCGAAGAGCTTCCACAGCGTCTTGCGGGTGGTGCCCTTGTCGGCCTCCTGCTGACTGATCGGCGTCATCAGGTCGGGCAGGAAGGTGTCGACCAGCTCTTGGCGCTGGCCGGCGGGAAGGTCGGTCATCTTCTCGGGGTCGTCGACCAACCGCTCGAAGTAGTGCACCGAGAGCTGCTTGGCCCGGAACCCCGGAAGCCCGGCCTCCTTCGCCGCGTCCTGACGGCCGGCCAGGTCGAGGTCGGCCAGGTGGCGCGGCGGCTTCCCGCGGCCCTTGGGCGGCGCCATCACCAGGGGCAGGCGGCGCCCCTCCATCGCGGCGGCCTCGGCCTCAGGGCTGTGCGGGGCCGGTACGTTCGCAGGGTCGGGCTCGGTCACGTCTCCATTGTCCCACCGGGGTGCGGCGTACGGCTAAACCTGGATCCGGCCCGCTCGGTCAGCCAGTCTTCAGCAGGATCCAGAAGACCAGCGAGCCGACACCGACCACCACCAGCACGGTGAGGATGATCCCCAGCCAGACGAACTCGGCCAGGCGGCGGGTCTTGCGTGGGATGAGCAGGGTCAGTGGCACCAGCAGGGTCAACGCCACCCACGGGAACAGCTCCTCGGCGCGCTCCTGCCCGACGACCCACGTCAGCAGCGCACCCCAGGTGCCGGGCACGAGGATCGCGTACCCCAGGCCGATGTAGAAACCGACCAGGGCAGCGACAGTCGGGTGCGAGTCGTGCAGCCACGCCGACAGGCCAAGTGACCCCGAGGACTCCTCCTCCGGGCCGTGATCTGCCTCGACGTCTGGATCGGGGTCCACGTCGAGGTCCGCGGGACGCTGGGTCACTCTTCAACCGTAGCGCCGAACGGCGTCATCCTTTGGTAAAGAATCGCTGCCCCGACGAACTCGGGGTGGTTGCGCGCCGATCAGGCGTCGACGGTGATCAGGTCCGGGAAGGCGAGCTCTCGCCACCGGACGAGATCCGGCGGTGTGCCGGTCAGCTCGCTGACCAGGACGGTCCAGGCGGTGCCGTGGCCGACGAGTACGACGTCTTCGCCCGCGTGGGCTGAGAGGATCCCGGCGACCGCCTTCGTCACGCGGGCGCGGCACTCCTCGAGCGGCTCCCAGCCGTCGTACGCAGGCACCGTCGGCTCCGCGAACGCTTGCTCGACCGTGGCGTGGAAGTCCTCGACCCACGCCTCGCCGCGGCGGTGCTCACGGAGGGCATCGACCACGCCGACGTCGCCGTCGGTGAGGAGCTGGGCGGTCTGCTGCGCCTTCGGCTCGGGCGAGGAGTACCACGCGGCGCCGACCGGGAGCCGATCACGCAACGCCCAGACGTCGTCGAAGCCTTGGGGGTCGAGCTCCCAGTGCTCCGCGGCGACGCCGCGCACCTGGGT
This sequence comes from Nocardioides sp. NPDC058538, assembly GCF_042719275.1. Classification (NCBI taxonomy): domain Bacteria; kingdom Bacillati; phylum Actinomycetota; class Actinomycetes; order Propionibacteriales; family Nocardioidaceae; genus Nocardioides; species Nocardioides sp. NPDC058538. Next base: position 127,664 of record NZ_JBHXNY010000003.1, read on the forward strand.
GGGTTGGCCGTGGCGTACGAGGAAGAGCATCAGAAGACGGCGTAGTGGAGGATCAGCCAGACTGGGGCGACGGTCGCCAGGAGCGAGTCGAGGCGATCCATGAGGCCACCGTGGCCGGGGATGATCTGGCTCATGTCCTTGATGCCGAGGTCGCGCTTGATGACCGACTCGACCAGGTCACCGAGGACGGCCATCACGCAGGCGACCACGCCGAGCGCGACACCGACCCACCAGGCTCCGTCGAGCAGCCATACGACCAGCCCGACGCCGGTGGCGACAGTGAAGACCACCGAGCCGGCGAAGCCCTCCCACGACTTCTTCGGGGAGATCACCGGCGCCATCGGGTGCTTGCCGAAGAGGACCCCGGCCACGTAGCCGCCGATGTCGGACATGATCGTGAGCAGGACCCAGACGATGATGCCGCGTACGCCGTCGTCCGAAAGACCACCGGAGGTCCAGCCGCCGCCCTCGCGGAGCATGAGCGCGACGAACGAGCCCAGGAACGGCAGATAGAACAGAGTGAGGACGGAGGCTGCCGAGGTGCGTACGTAGCCATCGACCCCACGCCGCAGCACCCACAGCATGATCACCAGAGCGGTCACCGCGGTGGCCGTCACCAGGGCGTCGGAGCCCAGGAAGTAGGCGACCAGGACCATCACCGTGCCGCCGATCATCAGCGGCTGCTCGGGGACGTCCATGTCCTTGGCCATCAGGCCCCGGTGGAGCTCCCAGACCGCGGCGACGACACAGCCGACGACGATCAGCATGAACGCGGTCTTCACGAACATCAGGCTCAGCGCGATGGCGACCAGGAGGACGACGGCCGAGCCGATCGCTGCGGGGAGGTTGCGACCGGCGCGGCCGTAGTCCTTCTTCGGCGGCTCGGAAGCTGACGGAGAAGGAGACGGCGGCGTCTGGCTCACAAGTGATTCCTTCATGCTCAGGTCTTTCCTCTGGATCCCGGCCGCGCGGCGCTTGTGGCGGCTCTGCGTCGCTGGCTGGATCTCGACACGCGGTCGCCGCTTCGCAAGCTCAGCGGCGCGCTCGCTCGATCTCTTCGCGTTGTGACCCTGCTCGTTCCTCGCAGGGTCACAGGCTCAGACCTCTAGCAGCTCGGCTTCCTTGGACTTGAGCAGCTCGTCGATCGTGTCGGTGTGCTTCTTGGTGAGGCTGTCGAGGCGCTTCTCGGCACCGGTGACGTCGTCCTTGCTGGCCTCGCCGTCCTTCTCGAGCTTCTCCAGATTCTGCTTGGCCTTCTGGCGCACCTGGCGCACCGAGACGCGGCCCTGCTCGGCCTTCTCCTTGGCGAGCTTGATGTATTCCTTGCGGCGCTCCTCGGTGAGCTCGGGGAAGACCGCGCGCAGGATCTTGCCGTCGTTGGACGGGTTGACACCGAGGTCGGAGTCGCGGATCGCCTTCTCGACGTTGGCCATCGCGCCGATGTCGAAGGGGGCGATGTTGATGATCCGCGGCTCGGGGCTGGTGAACGAGGCGAGCTGCTGGATCGGCGTCGGAGTGCCGTAGTAGTCGACCAGGATCTTGCTGAACATCTGCGGAGTCGCCCGGCCAGCACGGATGGTGGAGAAGTCCTCACGCGTGGAGTCCACCGACTTCACCATCTTGCTGTCGGCCTCGTTGAGGATGTCGTTGATCACCGGATGCTCCTGTGCGCTCGTAAGTGTTGTGTTGTGGGTGGCGTGCGGGCTCGTGCCGCTCAGTCAGCGGTGACGAGCGTACCGATCTTCTCACCCTGGACGATCCGGTAGACCGCCCCCTCGTCCTCCGCGCCGTAGACCACGATGGGCATCTTGTTCTCCATGCAGAGGGCGAACGCGGTGGCGTCGGCGATCTTGAGCTGCTTCTGCAGCGCCTCGCCGAAAGTGATCTCATCGTACTTCGTCGCCGTCGGGTCCTTCTTCGGGTCGGCGGTGTAGATCCCGTCGACGCCGTTCTTGGCCATCAGCACGACCTCGGCGTGGACCTCGAGGGCCCGCTGGGCGGCGACGGTGTCGGTGGAGAAGTAGGGCATGCCGGAGCCGGCGCCGAAGATCACGACACGGCCCTTCTCGAGGTGACGCATGGCCTTGCGCGGAATGTAGGGCTCGGCGACCTGGCCCATCGTGATCGCGGTCTGCACCCGGGTGTCGACACCCTCCTTCTCGAGGAAGTCCTGCAGCGCGAGGCAGTTCATGACGGTGCCGAGCATGCCCATGTAGTCGGCGCGGGACCGGTCCATGCCGGCAAGCTGGAGCTCTGCGCCGCGGAAGAAGTTGCCACCGCCGACGACGATCGCGATCTGCACGCCAGAGGCTGCGACGGCGGAGATCTCCTTGGCGATCGAGGCGACCACGATGGGGTCGACGCCGACCTCGCCACCGCCGAAGTTCTCTCCGGACAGCTTGATCAGGATGCGCTGGTAGCGGGTCATGCCGTGGCCTTTCCTGGGGCGACGTCTTGCGGGGTGGTGCATGTGGGGATGGCGTACGAAAGGGCCGGTCCGATGATCACCATTCGGTTCATCGGACCGGCCCCTTTCGTCGTACGTCGTTGCTCAACCTAACCGATCACGCGCTGTTCGCGCGGAATCAGGCTCGGTTCAGGCGCCGACGTCGAAGCGGGCGAACTGCTTCACCTGCGTGTTGGCGGCGTCGAGGACCTGCTTGACGGACTTCTTCGACTCGAAGACCGACTCCTGGTCGAGCAGGACGATCTCCTTGAAGAACGCCTTGATCCGACCCTCGACGATCTTGGCGACGGCAGCCTCGGGCTTGCCCTCCTCGAGCGTCTTCTTGGTGAGGACGTCCTTCTCGGCGTCGACCACGTCGGCCGGCACCTCGTCGGAGGTGAGGTACTGCGCCTTGAGCGCGGCAGCCTGCTGAGCGGCCTGCTTCGCGGCCGCCTCGTCACCCTCGTAGGCGACCATGACGCCGAGGCTCGGCGGCAGGTCGGAGGCCTTCTTGTGCAGGTAGACCGTGGTCTCGCCCTCGAAGTAGGCCACCTGGCCGAGCTCGATCTTCTCGCCGATGGTGCGGGCGAGCTCCTCGACGGTCTCGCCGACGGTCTTGTCGCCGAGCGAGATGGCCTTGAGGGCCTCGAGGTCGTTGGCCTTGTTGGCGTCGGCAGCCTCGGCGATCTGCTGGGCAGCAGCGACGAAGCCCTCGTTCTTGGCGACGAAGTCGGTCTCCGAGAGGAGGCTGACCAGAGCGTTGCCGGAGGCGGCGACGAGGCCGGCCGAGGTGGTGCGCTCCGCGGCGCGGGCGGCGGCCTTGGCCGTGCCCTTGACGCGAAGGATCTCGACAGCCTTGTCGAAGTTGCCGTCAGCCTCGTCGAGCGCCTTCTTGCAGTCCATCATGCCGGCCTGGGTCAGCTCGCGGAGCTTCTTGACGTCGGCAGCGGTGTAAGCCATGTGTGTCTTCCTCTGACTGTTAAGTGGCTCTTGGGTGGACGATGAGGCTCAGGCCTCGGCCGGGGCCTCGGTGGTCTCCTCAGCCGGGGTCTCCTCGGCTGCGGGGGTCTCCTCGGTCGCCTCAGCAGCCGGGGTCTCCTCGGTCGCCTCAGCAGCCGGGGTCTCCTCGGCGGCCTCAGCGGCCGGGGTCTCCTCAGCAGCCAGGGTCTCCTCGGCGGCCGGGGTCTCCTCCGCCTTGGTCTCCTCGGCGGCCGGGGTCGCCAGCAGCTCGCGCTCCCACTCGGCCAGGGGCTCGTCGGCGGTGGCGGCACCCTCGGCGCCATCGGTCTTGCCACCGGAGCGGGCGATGAGGCCCTCGGCGACGGCGTCGGCAACCACGCGGGTCAGCAGTCCGACGGCGCGGATGGCGTCGTCGTTGCCGGGGATCGGGAAGTCGACCAGGTCGGGGTCGCAGTTGGAGTCCAGGATGGCGACGATCGGGATCCGCAGCTTGCGGGCCTCCTCGACCGCCAGGTGCTCCTTGTTGGTGTCGACGATCCACACGGCGGACGGCGTACGGCCCATCTCACGGATGCCACCGAGGGTCTTGTCGAGCTTGTCGCGCTCCCGCTTCATCTGCAGGAGCTCCTTCTTCGTGCGGCCCGAGCCGGCGACGTCGTCGAAGTTGACCTCGTCGAGCTCCTTGAGGCGGTTGATCCGCTGGTGCACGGTCTGGAAGTTGGTGAGCATGCCGCCCAGCCAGCGCTGGTTGACGTAGGGCATCCCGACGCGCGTCGCCTGCTCGGCGATGGCCTCCTGGGCCTGCTTCTTGGTGCCCACGAACATGATCGTGCCGCCCTTGGCCACGGTCTCCTTGACGAAGGCGAAGCTGCGGTCGATGTAGGCCAGCGACTGCTGCAGGTCGATGATGTAGATGCCGTTGCGGTCGGTGAGGATGAACCGCTTCATCTTCGGGTTCCAGCGACGGGTCTGGTGTCCGAAGTGGACGCCGCTCTCGAGGAGCTGGCGCATGGTCACGACTGCCATGATGTTTTTTCTCCTAGGTGGTGGCCCGCGTGTGCACCGCTGGTGGCTCGACCTTGCGTTTCTCGAGGTCGGGCGGGTGTTGGCGCGAGCCGGTCGGTTTTCAGTTTCGCGCCCATCAGTGCTGATGGGCCCTGACGCCTGCACGCGGTCCGACCTGAGCGTTCTGCTCGGGACTGAGGGCCGCGCCCGCGGGCGACCGGCGTCTCGGAGCGAGGCACCGTCGCGGTCTGCTGGCGTGCGAAGTCAGCCCACAAGGGGCTGCCGGTCCAAGACTAGCCGCCGACCCGGGTCTCGGGCCAATCCTCCGTGACCGGCTCCGGCGCGGGCCGATCAGTGTCCACAGGGGTGTCTCGGGACGGGGTTGTCCACAGGACGTACGCCGCTCGTTGTGCGGGCCCTCGATCCGGGGTTGTCTGCTCGTCATGACCTCGTACCGCCTCTCCGACCGGGCCCGTGCCCTCGTCGCGGCCCTGTTCCTCGTCGTCCTCATCGCCCCGGCAAGCCCAGCCCTCGGAACGCCACGTGCCGAGGTGGCGCCGTCCGGCGCCTCGCTGGGTGGGGCAGTGGGTCACGACGAGGGTCCGAGCCCGGTCGGAGAAAGCGACGAGGTCCCCCAGGGCGAATGGCCGCTGACGCCCCAGCCGGCGGTCGTGCGCCGCTTCGACCCGCCAGATGCTCCGTGGGGTGCGGGTCACCGCGGCGTGGACCTGGCCGGGCCACCGGGCGCGGTCGTCCGCGCCGCAATGGCCGGGACGGTCGCGTTCGTCGGAGTGATCGCCGGCAAGGCGGTGGTGAGCGTCGACCACGGAGCGACGCGGACCACCTATGAGCCGGTCGCGGCCACCGTGGCCGTCGGTGATCCGGTAACGGCCGGAGCCCCGCTGGGCCGGCTCGGCATCGCCGGCTCCCACTGCTTCCCCGCCTCCTGCCTGCACTGGGGCTGGATCCGCAACACGGGCGACGTCTACCTAGACCCGCTGCTGCTCGTCGACGCCCCGCAGCCGGTCCGGCTCCTCCCCCTCTGGCGCGGCGACCCGGTCCGGTAGGCCGAATCCGCAGTTGTGGCGGGCCGAAAACTGTAGCTGTGGGCGACGAAGCTCGACTTTCGTCAGCCACAACTGCACACTCGGCCGACGCGGGTGACGTCTCGGCGGGTCAGGCGCGGGGGTGGGCCTGACGGTAGGCCTTGCGGAGCCGGTCGCTGCTGACGTGGGTGTAGATCTGGGTGGTGGCCAGGCTGGCGTGCCCGAGGAGCTCTTGGACCGAACGCAGGTCGGCGCCACCCTCGAGGAGGTGGGTGGCAGTGCTGTGGCGCAGGCCGTGGGGGCCGAGGTCGGGGGCACCGGGGACGTCGGCGAGGCGGCGGTGGACGAGGGTGCGTACGGCACGCTGGTCGAGCCGGCCGCCGCGAGCCCCGAGAAACAGGGCCGGCCCGGAGGAGTCGGTGACCAGCTGCGGACGGCCACGGACGACCCAACGGTCGAGCGCCCGGACCGCGGGGCCACCGAAGGGCACCATTCGCTCCTTACGTCCCTTGCCGAGGACCCGGATGACGCGGCGTTCGTAATCGACATCGTCCAGGTCGAGGCCGACGAGCTCACCGACGCGGGCACCGGTCGCATAGAGCATCTCCAGCACGGCGATGTCGCGCATCCCGACCGGCGTGCCGTCCTCGGCCGCAGTGATGGCGGCGGCGATGAGGGACTCGACCTCGTCGGGACGCAGTACGGGCGGAAGCGTCCGGTGGGCCTTGGGCGAGCCGAGCGCGGCACCGGCATCGACCTGCGCTCGCCCGGTCCGGACCAGCCACCCGCAGAAGACCCGGGCCGCGGTGGCCCTCCGGGCCAGGGTCGTACGTGAGTGGCCGGTCGTCTGCTGCTTGGCGAGCCAGCTGCGCAGCGTGCGCAGGTCGATCGCCTCGGGCTCGGTGCGGCCCATGCGGCCGGCGTGGTCGAGCAGGCTGCGGATGTCGCCCAGGTAGGCCCGGACCGTGTGGTCGGAGAGCCCGCGTTCGGCGCTGAGATGTCGCTCGTAGTCCCCGAGCAGCGCGGCGTAGACCTCGGGGAGCTCCGCTTCCGCGGCCTCGCCTTCCGGGTCCCCCTCGGGTTCAGCGCTCACCCGAGCCAGGATAGGTGATGGGCGGCGGTCGGCCGGCGCATCCGAGTTGCTAGACACGCCCTGATCAGGTGCGAGCCGCGCCCGGGGCGAGCTGCCACCCGTCGGGGAACCGCTCGGCGAGACCGAGCGCCTCGAGTCGCGACAGCGCGGTGCCAGCCGTCTTCGGGTGCAGGCATGCCGACCTCGCGATGGCGAGCTGTGACGCGGGGCTGCTCACCGGGACCGCATCGAGGACCTGCTTCTCGACGGAGGTGAGCGAGTCGCGGCGGCGTACGGGACCACGGGGTTCCTCGGGGACCGCCTCCCCCATGTCGCCGACGAGCTCGCGTACGTCGAGACCGTCGGTCACCAGGACGCCTTTGCCGCTGCGTACGAGCTCGTGGGTGCCGACCGAGGTCATCGCGCCCACCTGACCGGGCACCGCCATCACGGGCGTGTTGATGCTGTAGGCCCAGTGGGAGGTGTTGAGGGAGCCGCTGCGCGCTGCCGCCTCGACGACCACGGTGCCCCGGGCGAGGGCGGCGATGATCCGGTTGCGGGAGAGGAACCGATAGCGGGTGACCGGGAACCCGGGCGCGATCTCCGAGATCACCGCTCCGCTCTCGGCGATCGCGTCGATCAGGCGCCGGTTGCGCAGCGGGTAGGGAACGTCGACGCCACCCGCGAGAACGGCGACGGTGCTCCCCGGCGGGCCGGTCAGGGCGCCTCGGTGTGCGGCCGCATCGATGCCGACCGCAGCCCCGGAGACCGTCACGAAGTCGTTGACCGCGAGGTCGGCCGCGATCCGCGCCGCGGCGTCGGCACCGTAGGCCGTCGCGTCCCGCGATCCGACGATCGCAACCGACCGGTCGAGATCGCTGAGCAGGAGCGGTCCCCGCACCCACAGGCCGAGTGGGGTGCCGGTGCGGTATTGAAGATGCTCCTGACCGGCGAGCCGCTCGACCTGGGTGGGCCACTCCTCGTCGCCGGGGATGACGTAGCGGAACCCGGCGTTGGCTGCCCGCTCCAGGTCGCGGTCGGGGTGGATCTGGGCGAGCCGCAGCCTGGCTTCGAGGCCGTCGTCGCCGAGGTCGGGATCTTCCTCCGCGAAGCGTCGGTAGACCTCGGTCGCGGTGGATCCCACCATGCAGGTGTCGAGCAGCGGGGTGCCTGGCTCGATCAGCTGGGTCAGCGCGATCCGGGCCAGGCGGTCGCGCTCGAGGTCGGTGAAGGTCGGTGCGACGGGCGCCGCGGTCATGCCGACCTCCCCTCGAACGCCGACACCGTGAGCGAGCCGCCGTTGCGCAGCGCGAGCGCCGTCTCGGTCTCGGTGACGCCCGGCCAGTCGACCCCGGCGAGGTCGGCAACCGTCCACGCGAGGCGATGCACGCGCACCGCGCCACGACGGGTCAGGGCGCCGGAGAAGATGCGTGAGTCGATGAGTGCCTCGGCCGATGGCGGCAGCGGCCAGTTGTCGCGCAGCGCGATCCCGCTGGCCTGGCCGTTGAGCCGCCACCCGAAGTCGGCGTAGCGCTCGCGTTGGCGGCGCCTGGCCGCCGTGACCCGTTCGCGGATGTCGGCGCTGGTCTCCGATCCCCACGGGTCGTGGTTCTGCTCGGACATCGGCCGCAGCGTGCGGATGATGTCGATGCGGTCGGTGATCGGTCCGGAGACCTTCCGCTCGTAGGACTGGCGCTCGTTGGACCGGCAGATACAGCCGTCCTTGGTGATCGAGGCGTCGAAGTTGCCGCAGGGACACGGATTGGCGGCGAGCACGACGAGGGCGCGCGCCGGGAGAGTCACCGACTCTTCGCCTCGCGACACCGTGATGTCGCCGCTCTCCAGCGGCTCGCGCAGGCACTCGATGACGTCGCTCTTGAACAACGGGAACTCGTCGAGGAAGAGCACCCCGGCATGCGACAGCGAGACCTGACCCGGGCGGACCCGGCCGGTGCCGCCGCCGACGATGCCGGGTTTGGAGGCGTCGTGGTGGGGAGCCGCGAACGGCGGCCGGGTGAGGAGCCCTCGGTCGACGTCGAGCACGCCGGCCAGCGACTGCACCGCCATCACCTCCAGCGACTCCTCACGGGAGAGATCGGGCAGGATCGTCGGGATCCGCTCGGCGATCGATGTCTTGCCGCAGCCCTTCGGTCCCTTGAGCAGCAGGTGGTGTCCACCGGCGGCCGCGACCTCGACCGCGAAGCGGGTCTCGGGCATGCCGCGAAGATCGGACATGTCCATGTCGTCGAGCCTGCGGTCACCCCGCCACCCGAGCAGGCTGCCGCCCGTGCCGGTCGCAACCGGCGGCGCGTCGGGCACCGGCTCGCCACGCAGCTCTGCGACCACCTGGCCCAGCGACCGAAACCCCAGGACCTCCATCCCTGGCACCATCCGCGCCTCGGCCACCTGCGGCTCCGGCACGACCACCCGAGCGATCCCGGCGTGGGAGGCGGCGAGCACCATCGGAAGCACACCGGAGGTCGGCCGCAGCCCGCCGTCGAGCGCCAGCTCTCCGATGAAGACCGTGCGGTCCAGCCCGATCGTCTCGAGCTCGCCACCGGCCGCGAGGATCGCCAACGCCATCGAGAGGTCGTAGTGCGAACCGCTCTTCGGCAGGTCGGCAGGTGAGAGCAGCACCGTGATCCGCTTGGTCGCGGGCCACTCAAGATCCGAGTTGATGATCGCCATCCGGACCCGATCGCGCCCCTCGGCCAGCACGCTGTCGGCACGACCGACCAGCGTGACCCCGACCAGGCCGGGTGAGACATCGGCCTGCACGTCGACCAGATGGCCGACAGCGCCCCGAAGGGCGACGCCATGAGCTCGCGCGTATCCCATCACAGGCCCCTGACGTGCTCGACCAGCGCCGAGCCACGGGGCGCGTGCATCACCGCGACCAGATCGATCCGGATCCCCGGAGCTCGCACGTCGTGCTGCTCGAGCCAGGCGACCGCCAACCGCTTCAGCCGGTCGAGCTTGGTCTTGTCGACCGCCTCGTGCGGCGTGCCGCACCCGTCGTGGCTGCGAGTCTTCACCTCGCAGACGACGAGGGTGTCGCCCTCGCGCAGGACCAGGTCGATCTCCCCGTCAGCGCATCTCCAATTGCGGTCGAGCACGGTCATGCCCGCCTCGACCAGATGCCTCTCGGCGACCGATTCGCCGTAGTTTCCCAGCGCGATCCGCGCCGGCGCCGTTGAACTCATCATGGACCTCCTGCCCTTCGGCTTCGAGGTCCAGACTCATCGCGAGCACCGACAATCCGGGCCGGTTCCAGGGCGCCTGGGGATAACCCCGGATCGAGATCGCCCTGTGGACGGTAACTGGCCCGAGGTCAGCCGTACGTCAGTCCAGCGGCTGGTCGATGTCGGTCGGATTGAGCGTCTCGACGTTGACGTCCTTGAAGGTGAGCACCTTGACCGCCTTCGCGAACCGGGCCGGCCGATACATGTCCCACACCCAGACGTCGTTCATCGACACCTCGAAGTAGACATCCCCCGAGTCCGTGCGTGCTCGCACGTCGACCTGGTTGCACAGGTAGAAGCGGCGGTCGGTCTCGACGACGTACTTGAAGATGCCGACCACGTCGCGATACTCGCGGTAGAGGGTCAGCTCCATCTCGGTCTCGTACTTCTCGAGATCCTCCGCGCTCATGCTTTAAGACTCTAGAGCCAAGACCGGCGAAGAGCCGGGAAGACTCCACGAGCGGCGGTGATATGCCGACGGTCCCAGGCGCTCCAGCGCCGCGATGTGGGCGGGCGCGGAGTAGCCCTTGTTGTCGGCCCAGGCGTAGTCGGGATATTCGTCGTGGAGCGCGACCATCAGCGCGTCGCGCGAAGTCTTCGCCAGGATCGAGGCGGCGGCGACGGCGGCGCACTTCATGTCGGCCTTGATCATCGTCGTCACCGGCGGCACCTCGACCTCCTCCACCATCTGGGAGACCTCACCGAAGAGGCCCTCCTGCACCGGCGGGGTTAGATAGTTGTGGTTGCCGTCGAGGAGCAGCGCGTCGGGACGTACGTCCAGGGCACTCAACGCCCGCTGACCGGCCAGCCGCATCGCGGCCATGATCCCGACCTCGTCGATCTCGGAGGCCAGGGCGTGCCCGACAGCCGAGTCGACGGCCCAGCGGCGCACCTTCGGCGCGAGCATCTCGCGAGCCTCGGGAGTGAGCAGCTTGGAGTCGCGTACGCCCTGTGGTGCCGTCCGGGTGGAAGCGGTGATCACCACGATCCCGATCGAGACCGGTCCGCAGAGCGCGCCGCGCCCCACCTCGTCGACGGCACCGAGATGGGTGACGCCCTCGCGCAGCAAGGACCGCTCGACTCGCAGGGTTGGCGCACTGCTCACTGTGCCGGCACGTCCTCGAAGCTCTCGGGCCGGTGGATCCACTTCGCCCGGTCCAGCGGCCAGCCCAGCGCGACGACCTTGCCGACCACGTTGTCCTCGGGCACCCAGGGCACCAGCGCGCAGTCGGTCTCGTTGGCCGTGCACATGTGGACGGTCGAGTCGGCCGAGTTGGCCCGGTTGTCGCCCATCACGAACAGCGACCCCTCGGGCACCGGCCCAGCCTCCCAGTGGCGGTTGCCGGGCATCGGCCCGAAGCACTCGCCGTCCTTGTTCGGACGGCCGCACTTGGTCTGGGAGGGCCGAGCGTAAGGCTCGTCGATCGGGACGCCGTTGACGATCAGCCGCCCCTGCTTGTCGCAGCACTCGATGACGTCGCCGGGGACACCGATGACACGCTTCACCAGGTGGCCGCCCTCGGGGTAGAGACCGATGACTGCGAGCGCCTTGCCGAAGAGATTGCTGGGGCCGGCCGACTCGTCGACACCGAGCCAGGAGCCCGGGTCGGAGAAGACCACGACATCGCCGCGCTGCGGCGTGCCCGCGAGCCAGTAGGACGGCTTCTCGACCAGCACCCGGTCGTCGGTCGCCACCGACGGGCCGCCCTGCAGGCCGGGCTCCATGGACTCCGAGGGGATGTAGAAGGCCTGCACGAACAGGGCCTTCACGACGATTGCGACCAGCACGGCCAGCACGACCAGGACGATGCCCTCCTGCCAGGCCGACAGTCGGGGCTTGTGCTCCTCCTCGCGGCGCGGGCCGTTGGCCGGGCGCGGCTGCTCAGAGGCCCAGCGCGGGGCTTGAGGAGAAGACGAGAACGACCGCGATCCCCCCATCTCGGGCCCGTCCCAGCGGGCCTGGGGCCCTACGCCGACGGAAGGATCACGGTCGTTCGAAGTCACGCGGTGAGTCTAGAGACTCCCTCCACAACGAGCCTCATCGACTCGCTACGGCTCAGGGGTCTCTCAGGCTCCGCTCACGCCTCGCGGCGCTCCTTGATCTTCGCCTTCTTGCCGCGCAGGTTGCGCAGGTAGTAGAGCTTCGCGCGACGGACGTCACCGCGGGTGACGACCTCGATCTGCTCGAAGATCGGGGAGTGCAGCGGGAAGGTGCGCTCGACACCCACGCCGAAGGAGACCTTGCGGACGGTGAAGGTGCGGCCGATGCCGGAACCGTGGACGCGGATCACGACGCCCTGGAAGACCTGGACGCGGGACCGGTTGCCCTCGACGACCTTGACGTGCACCTTGACGGTGTCACCGGCGCGGAACTCCGGCAGGTCGTCGCGCTTGGCGACGTTGCCGACCTCAGCGAGTACGTTGCTCATCATTTTCTCCTCACGCTCGCCACAGGCCGATCGCGGTCATCCATGCCCTGGTCAGGGCGATCTTTGGCGGTGGTCCAGCCACGCTGGCCGGCGGCGTACGGTTCCCCCTGTGGCAGGAGCCCGTCGCGACACCTCCGGGTGTCATCTTCGGAGCGTGCTTCGGCCGACTGGACCGGCCCACAAGTCTGCCACAGCGGCGTGGAACGTCGGGAATCGAGACGTACGCGGCGGCCCCTGCAAGGATTCCCCCGTGACCGACACCGACTGGCCACCGCACACCTACGTGACGCGCCCCTACAAGCAGCGGATCCCGCGCGGTCCGCGCGTCGACCGGCTGCTCCGCGAGGTCACGGTGGCACTGCCGCCGCACATCGCCGACCTCGACCTGGCGCTGGAGCGGCCGGTGGCGGCGATGACGACCGCCAGTGCGGGCGCGCTGCGCCATCTCGACCTGGTCCACGGCCGGACGATGGACGGGCTCAACCACCTGCAGCTGCGCACCGAGGCGATCGACTCCTCCAAGATCGAGCACGTCGAGGCCAGCCTGGCCGACTACGGTCGGGCCCTGCTCGGCATCGGTGCCAACTCCTCGGCGACCTCGATGGCATCCGCGACCCAGGCGATGCAGCGGCTGATCAGCGAGGCCGACACGACCCGGAAGATCACCTCCGACGCGATCCTGCGCGCCCACCGGGACCTGTTCGTACGCCATCCCGACGAGGCGGCCAACGCCGGCAGGTTCCGCGTCGTGCAGAACTGGGTCGGCGGCTCCGACTACGCGCCCCGCGACACCCTCCACGTACCACCGCCGCCGGAGACGGTCATCGACTACATCGAGGACCTCGTCGCCTTCGCCAACCGCGACGACCTCTCCCCCATCGCCCAGGCCGCGATCGTGCACGCCCAGTTCGAGTCGATCCACCCGTTCATCGACGGCAACGGCCGTATCGGGCGGGCCCTCATCCACGCCGTGCTCCGACGCCGCCGCGCCTCACGCCACCTGGCCGTCCCGATCGCCTCGGCGCTCGTCACCCACCGCGACCGCTACTTCGCCGCTCTCAACGACTACCGGGCCGGCACCGCGTCCACGATCATCGCCATGCTCGCCGCCTCGACGACGATCGCGACGACCGAGTCGTGGAAGACGGCCGAGACGCTGGAGCGCATCCGGCGCGGCTGGGGCGAGGCGGCCGGTGACCCACGGCCCGGGTCTGCTGCGTACCGTCTTCTCGACCTGCTCACCGAGGAGCCCATCCTCAACGCCGAACTGGTCACCCGGAGCATCGGGCTCGAGGACCCCGAGCGGACGATCGACGGCCTCGAGCAGGCCGGCGTCCTCACCCGCACCAAGCGCACCCGCCGCTCCCCTGTGTGGGTAGCACCGGCGGTGCTGGACGAGGTCGAGGACCTCAGCGCCCGCATCCAGTACCAAGCGAGACAGCTTCCGTACGGGCCTCGTTGAGGGCTGTTCCTTCGTACGCCGCGAGGCCCGCCCCGCGAACCGGGACGGGCCTCGTGGAAGATGCGATCAGATCAGCCGAGCTCGGAGTAGCCCGGCTCGTGGAGAACGGTGTCGATACCAGCGACCTCGTCCTCCTCCTTGGCGCGGAAGCCGATGGTCTTCTCGATCGCGAAGCCGATGATGAAGGCCACCACGAAGGAGAAGGCGATCACGGTGAGCGAGGAGAGGATCTGGGCACCGAGCAGCTTGAAGTTGCCGCCGAAGACGAGGCTGCCGCCGGTGAGCGACTCCATGCCGAAGATGCCGACCCACACGCAGCCGATGAAACCGGCGACGAGGTGGATGCCGACGACGTCGAGCGTGTCGTCGAAGCCGAGCTTGAACTTGAGCTCGACGGCCAGGGCGCAGATGGCACCGGCGACGAGGCCGAGGACGAGGGCCCAGACCGGGCTCACGAACGCACAGGCGGGCGTGATGGCGACGAGGCCGGTGACGATGCCGGACGCGGCGCCGACGGCCGTGGGCTTGCCGTCCTTGAACTGCTCGACGACGATCCAGCCGATCAGAGCGGCGGCCGGGGCGATGATCGTGTTGATGAAGATCAGCGAGGTCTGACCCTCGTCGGCACCGAAGACACCGGTGTTGAAGCCGAACCAGCCGAACCACAGGATCGCGGCACCGATCAGCACGAGCGGTACGTTGTGAGCGACCGTCTCCTCCTTGGAGAAGCCGACCTTGCGCCGACCGAGCACGAGCGCCAGGGCGAGCGCCGCGGCGCCGGCCGACTGGTGGATCACGGTGCCGCCGGCCCAGTCGAGGGCACCGCCGAGGCCGTAGACGTTGTTGGCGAGCCAGCCGTAGAAGTTGCCCTCGGAGTCCACGCCCCAGATCCAGCGGAAGGTCGGGAAGACCACGAAGGTGGCGAAGAAGACCGCGAAGATCATCCACGGCCAGAAGCGCGCACGGTCGGCGACGGCCCCCGAGACCAGGGCGACGGTGATGATGCAGAAGGCGACCAGGAAGGCGTGCCCGCCGAAGAGGTTGCCGGCGTCGCCGCTGCCCGCGGAGGTGACGAGGTCGGTCATACCGAAGTCCTCGAAGGGGTTACCGAAGAGCTTGCTGCCACCGCTGGTGCCGTTGCCAGCGATGCCGGTGCCGCCGTAGAGGACGTAGAGGATGGTGACGACGGCGATCGAGCCGAAGCTCAGCATCATCATCGAGACGACGGACTTGGCCTTCACCAGACCGCCGTAGAAGAACGCGAGGCCGGGGGTCATGAACATGACCAGGGCCGCGCACAGGAGTTGCCATGCAAGTTCGACAGACATTCAGTGCCTCATTGATTGAGTCTCGGGATGTGGCTGTGACGTCACGCGAGCCACGTCGCTCGTCGTACGTATTGCCCGGCATCGTTGCGACGCAACGTTTCAGAGACAGATGCCTTGTGTTACAGAAAAGTAACAGAGTCTTGGGTTGCTGATCCGTTACCGACGAGACGCATGTGTCTTCGTCATGATGACTGCGCCTGGCGGAGCCTCGAGGTCGCGGCGCAGCCGGAAGCCGGCCTTCTTGTAGATCCTCTGGTTCCGCTCGCTCTTGGCTCCGGTGAAGAGCGAGTACGTCATGGCGGTCGCCGGGGCCATGGCCTGGATGTGGTCCAGCAGCTGACGCCCGAGGCCTCGCCCCTGGAGGTCCGGGGCGGTCATCAGCCGTCCGATCTCCCATACGTCGCCTTCGAGCCGGGCACGGACCGAGCCGACCAGCCGTCCGGCCGTCCGGACCACATAGACGTCGTACGTCTCCAGCGCGCGCACGGTGTCCTCGAGCGACTCGTGCAGCGGCGGGATCTCGACGCCGGGGTTGTCGTGCATCTCCTGCACCCAGCAGGCGAGCTGCAGCGTGTGCAGCTCGGGGACATCAGCGCGTACGGCGGGCACGATCTCCCACTCCGTGGCTGCTTGGGATGCGTGGAGCAGGTCGGGGCGGCGTACGGAGGTCCGGGCCACCGCCTGGTCGTGGCGCCACTGCGCGATGCGCTTGTGGTCGCCGCTGAGCAGCACCTTCGGGACCTCGAGGTCACGCCAGGAGGCGGGCTTGGTGTAGACCGGGTACTCCAGCAGGCCGTCCTCGTGGGACTCCTCCACGAGCGACTCGGCGTTGCCCATGAACCCGGGGAGCAGCCGTACGACGGCCTCGGTGATCGCCATGGCCGCCACCTCTCCCCCGTTGAGGACGTAGTCGCCCAAGGAGATCTCGCGGACCTCGGCGCGCGTGGCGGCATGGTCGAGCACGCGCTGGTCGATGCCCTCGTAGCGGCCGAGCAGGAAGACCAGCCTCTCCCGGGCCGACAGATCGCGAGCCAGGGCCTGGGTGAACGGCTCACCGCTCGGCGTCGTCACGATCACGGTCGCGCCGTCGATCGCCAGCTCGTCGAAGGCCTCACCGAACGGCTCCGGCTTCATCACCATCCCGGCGCCACCGCCATAAGGGGTGTCGTCGACGGTCCGGTGGCGGTCGCGGGTCCAGTCGCGTACGTCGTGGACGTACATCTCCAGCAGCCCCGACTCGATCGCCTTGCCCGGCAGGCTCAGCCGGAGCGGCGCGAGGTAGTCGGGAAAGATGGTGAGGTAGTCGAGCCTCACTTCGTGTCGTCCTCGTCCTCGTCTTCAGCGAAAGGCGTGACCAGGCCGGGGCGGTCGGCGATGACGACCTTCTTCTCGGCGAGGTCGACGACCGGAACCAGCGCCTTCACGAACGGCACCAGCGCGTCGCGCCGGTCCGGGGTACGGATCGTCAGCAGGTCCTGGGCTCCCCCGTGGACCAGCGCCTTCACCGTGCCCAGCTCGCGGCCCTCCTCGTCGAAGGCGGTCAGGCCGACGAGCTGGTGGTCGTAGTACTCGTCGGGGTCCTCGGGAGTCTCCTCGGCCGGGACGTCGGCGAAGAGCAGCGTGCCACGAGCGGCCTCGGCCTCGTTGCGGTCGGTGATCTCCTCGAAGGCGACCTGGAGCACCTGCCCGTGCCAACGGGCGCCCTCCACGGTCAGCTGCTTGGCGGCGTACGTCGATCCCTTCGGCGGCTGCGCCCGCAGCACCGTGCCCTCGGCGAACCGCCGGTCGGGCTCGTCGGTGCGCACCTCGACCGTCACGAACCCCCGGATGCCATGCGGCTTGCCGATCCGTCCGACCAGCACCTCGATCAACTCCACGAGGTGAGCCTAGAGGGTGGCGTACGTCGGGCCGAACTCCTCAGCGCGGGTGACCGAACGCGTGTAACACGCTGTTCGTAGGTCTATCCGGTCGTTCAGATAGGGCGAGTAGTCCTACGAACGACGTGTTACACGGGATCGGGACGCGGAAATACGCAACGGGCGCCACCCCCGAAGGAGTGGCGCCCGTGGTGCGTTGATGCAGCCGTGCTCAGCGACCGCCGTCGACGTCGACGAAGTCGATCCGCGCGCCGCCCTTGCCGGCCAGCGCTGAGATGACCGTACGGAACGCGGTGGCGGTGCGGCCGCCGCGGCCGATCACCTTGCCGAGGTCGTCGGGGTGGACCCGGACCTCGAGGACGGAGCCGCGACGAAGCTGCTTGTCGCGCACGCTCACCTCGTCCGGGTTGTCGACGACTCCTCGGACGAGGTGCTCGAGAGCTTCGGCGAGCATGCTGCTCAGGCCTCGGCCTCGGCGGCCTTGGGCTCCTCGGCCTTGGGCTCCTCAGCCTTGGGCTCCTCAGCCTTCGGCTCCTCGGCCTTCTTGGCGGACTTCTTCGTCACGGCCTCGGCGCCGGCGGAGGCGTGGGCCTCGGCGAGAGCCTTGTTGAAGAGCTCCAGCTTGTCGGGCTTCGGGGCGGCGTGACGCAGGGTGCCCTCGGCGCCCGGGAGGCCCTTGAACTTCTGCCAGTCGCCGGTCACCTTGAGGATCGCCTCGAGAGCCGGGGTCGGCTGGGCGCCGACGCCGAGCCAGTACTGGGCGCGCTCGGAGTCGACCTGGATGAAGCTCGGCTCCTCCTTGGGACGGTAGAGACCGATCTCCTCGATGACAGCGCCATCGCGCTTCTTGCGCGAGTCGACGATGACGATGCGGTACTGCGGAACCCGGATCTTGCCCAGGCGCTTCAAGCGGATCTTGACAGCCACTGTTGGTGGTATTCCTTTGGAATCGAATATGGGTGAAGAGGCCCGTGTCGGTGTGGGGACACCCGTCAGGCAACTTCGGCGGGCACTGTTGCGCTGGGTGAGAGGGTCCCTGCGCACAGGACACACAGCTCAGTTTGCCAGAGGTGGCCGGGAGCGGCGAAATCTCAGGCGTAGATCTTCCCCCGGAGCACGACGGCGGCCGGCCGGGCGAGGACGGTGAGGTCATCGAGGGGGTTGGTGTCGTAGACGACGAAGTCGGCGGGGTCACCCTCGGCGAGGCCGGGGTTGTGGCCGAGCCACTCCCGGGCGCGCCAGGAGGCGGCGCCGAGGACGACGTCGGCCGGAAGGCCGAGCCGGTGCATGGCGAGGACCTCGATCGGGAGCACGCCGTGCAGCTGGTCCCCCGCGCCGTCGGAGCCTGCGTAGAGGGCGACCCCCGCCTCGTACGCGCTCATGATCGTCTCGCGACGGCGGGCGTAGAGGTCCTCCATGGTGGCGGCGTACGTCGGGAACTTGGGCGCCGCCGCGGCGGCCAGGTCGGGGAAGATCTCCAGCTGGGCGACGGTGGGGACCAGCGCGGTCCCCTGCTCGGCCATGGCCTCGACGAGGTCCGGGGTCAGGCCGGTGCCGTGCTCGATGCAGTCGATCCCGGCCTCGATCAGGCCGGGCAGGACCTCGTGGCCGAAGCAGTGCGCCGTGACCCGCGCGTCGTTGTCGTGGGCGACCTTGATCGCCTCGGCGAACGACTCCGCCGGGAAGGACGGCTTCAGGTCCCCCTCGGCACGGTCGATCCAGTCGCCGACGAGCTTGACCCAGCCGTCACCGGAGCGCGCCTGCCGCTCGACGGCCTCGGCCAGGCCGTCGGGCTCGACCTCGTCGGCATAGTTGCGCATGTAGCGCTTCGTACGTCCGATGTGGCGGCCCGCGCGGATCAACCGGGGCAGGTCCTCGCGGGACTGCACCCAGCGGGTGTCGGCTGCGGAGCCGGCGTCGCGCAGGAGCAGCGCGCCGGCATCACGGTCGGCGATCGCCTGAGCCTCGGCGGTCTCCTGGTCGACGGCGCCGTCGGGCCCGAGCCCGATGTGGCAGTGGGCGTCGACGAGACCGGGCACGATCCAGCCGGACGCGCCGCCCTCCGCCCCCGACGGCCGCTCATAGGTGATGCGGCCGTCGAGGACGTAGAGGTCCCGCACCTCTCCATCGGGAAGAACCGGGCCGGAGAAGCGCAGAGCAGTCATGTGACGCAGGTTACCTACTTGCCGGACGGCACCTTCACGCCGGCGGCCTCGAGGATCGGGAAGTGCTGGGCGAGCGGGATGACCTGACCGGTGACGACGTTGTTGTCGTCCCACCCGATGGAGGTCGGTACGCCGACGAGCTCACCGTCGTCGTTGACCGCGGCGCCACCGGAGTTGCCGCTGGAGATCCGGGCGGTGACGTCGAAGACGGCCCGATCCTCCCCCTCGAAGGAGAGGATCGTCGCCACGTTGCCCTCGGCGACGGTCGGCGGCTGGAAGAGCACGCCCTCCTTGTCCGCGAAGCTCTCCTTCGGCAGCATCGGGAAGCCGATGGTGGCGATGAAGTCGCCGCGGTCGACCGCGTTGGAGTCGCCGAGCGAGATCGTCGGCAGGTCCAGCGAGGACGGGTTCACCGGGTTGCCGTTGCCGTCGGCGACGATCTGCACGACCGCACTGTCGACCTCGCCGTCGGACTCGATGACCTTGGCGATGTAGTCGGGCTCGCCGACCTTGTAGCCCTCGGCCGGGTCGGTCAGGTGGATGTTGACGACCTCGGGCGAGACCTCGCCCTTGGCGGCGTACTCCGGGATCTTCGCCGGGTCGGCGACGTGGGCGTTGGTGAGGATCTTGCCGTCCTCCGTGACGATCGACCCGGACCCCATCGCGATGGTGTCCTCGGTCGGCGCGTACGTGATCCAGACGGCGGCCCGCTGCGCGCTGTTGAGCTCGTCCTTGGTCAGGCCGGTGTCCTGGGCGGCAGGGTCACCGCCGGGCACCACGAACATCGCGACCACCAGCCCGATCACCACGACCGCGGCCGCGGCACCGATCCCGCCCCACAGCAGCAGCTTGTTGCGGCGCTTGGCTGCGGCACGGGCGACCTCGACCTCGGCAGCGTAGATCGGGATGACCTTGAGGATCTCGCCCGCGACCGGGTGACCGAGGCGGATCTCGGTCTCCTCGTCGATCTCCTGCCTGACCAGCGGCTTCCCCTTGAGGAACGAACCGGTCTGGGACCCGTTCTCGAAGGTCCAGCCGCCGGGCGTGGCCACCAGCCGGGCGTGCTGGCGCGAGACGCCCTGGTCCTCCAGCACGACCGAGTTGTCGGCGGCGCGGCCGATGGTCACCGTGACCGGGTGACGGAAGCGGTGCTCCTTGCCCTCGGCGACCAGCAGCAGGTCGGGTCCGGTGGGCTGGGCCGGCGGCTGCCCGGGAGCTGACGGGCGCGCCATCCCGGGCGCGATCGTCATCTCGGAGATGTCGTCGGGCCCCGAGGGCGGCGGGGGTGCGGGCGGCTGATGGCTGAACGCCGCGGGAGCCGCTGCCGGGACCCCCGGGGGCGGGGCCGCGGTGGCACCTGACCCGGCAAACCCCGCCGGCGGAGGCGGCGGAGCCGGCGCCTGGGCGCGTGGAGCGCCCGCCGCCACCGGCGCGTCGTCGAGGGTGACGGTGATTGTCGAGCCCGGTCCCGCCGGGCCGAGCTGGATCTCGGTCGCCCCGGTCAACGGCACCTCGGTGACGCGGCTGCCGGAGACGTACGTCCCTCCGGCGGAGCCGACGTCGACCAGCTTCCACCCGGACGGGTCCGGGCGCAGCTCCGCATGAGCGCGGGAGACGGACGATGACGAGAGCACCACGTCGGCATCAATCGAACGTCCTATTCGGACGATCTTGTCGGGCGGGAAGCTGAGCGCTCGTCCCGATACGTCTACGCGAAGCGTCTGCATGCACGAATCATGCACCGAAATGGCCCGATCCAAGCGTCGCGAATCGAAGATTCGCACAACTCGGACCGGGCCATTTCGAGAGATCGCGCGGACGGGGGCGCCGTCGCGAGCGTCGAGAGGCGACAACGCAGCCAGCGCGCCCGTCTCGCGGCGCGTAGCAGGCGGCCACGGCCGCGCGATCTCTTATCGATGAGTCTTCAGACCGTGTCCGTACGCAAACAGCGGGTCATAGTCCGAATCGCCGATGTTGATCGGCTCCTGGTCGACCGTGCGAGGCCAGGTCACCGGGAGCTTCCCGGTGAACGGGCGCTTACCGAAGAGCACGTCGGCGACGCCCTTGCCCTCGCTGCCCGGCAACCAGGAGGCCACCAGAGCGTCGATCTGCCCGAGCAGCTCGGGCGGGATGATCATCGGGCGCCCGGAGACGACGAGCACCGTGCAGGTCGCCGCGGCGGCGCAGACAGTCTCGATCGCCGCGGTGTCGGCGTCGCTGAGGTGCATCGTCAGTGCCGGCCGTTGCACGCCGTTCTCGCCCGGGTCGTAGCCCCAGCGCGGGCCGCCGACGTCACCGAAGCCTTCGGCGTACGGGTGCTCGCCGACGACCACCACACCGTGTGCCCCGGCCGGGACCGGCGCGGAGGCGTCGGGCGAGTGGGTCACCTCGCCACGGGCCGCGGACTCGATGCCGTCGAGGATCGTGTCGCCGGGGATCTGGTGGGTCGAGTTGCCCTGCCAGGTGATCGTCCAGCCGCCGGCCTGGTCACCGATGCTGTCGGCCTTGCTGCCCGCGACGTAGACGTCGTCACGGCCGGAGAGCGGCAGCGTGTGCCTGTTCCGGAGCAGGACCTGGGACTTCGCCACCGCCTCGCGCGCGACGCGACGGTGGGCGGCGCTGCCGATCTCGTCGATGTTGCGCCGGTCGGTGAACGGCTTCTCGAAGAGTCCGAGGTCGAACTTCGCGGTCAGGATCCGGGAGACCGCGTCGTCGATGCGGGCCATCGGGACGGCACCGTCCTCGACCGCGGCGGTCAGCGTCTCGATGAACTGCGGGTAGCCGACGGTGTCACCGGAGAACGGCTCCATGAACATGTCGACGCCGGCGTTGACCGAGATGGCGACCTGCTCGGCGTACGTCCCCGGGATCTGGTGGATCGCCCGCCAGTCGGAGATGACCAGGCCGTCGAAGCCCTGCTTCTCCTTGAGCCAGCCCGTGACGAGCTCCTCATGGGCGTGCATCTTGAGCGGGTTGCCGAGACCGTCCTCGGTCCAGTCGACGCTGGAGAAGGACGGCATCACCGAGCCGACGTCGTGCTTCTTGATGGCGGTGACGTACGGCGAGAGCGCCAGCTTCTTGAACTCGGCGCGCGAGGCCTGGGTGATGCCCTGGTCGATGGTGTAGTCGCCCTCGCCGGTGCCGAAGGTCGTGAAACCGTCGCCGGCGAAGTGCTTCGCGGTGGCCAGAACGCGGTCGGGATCGTCGAGCTCACCCTTGTCGCCCTGGAGCCCCTCGATCATCTGCGCCATCTGGGCAGCGAGCTTCGGGCTCTCCCCGAAGGACTCGTACGTCCTCCCCCACCGGTCGTCGCGGGCGACGCAGATGCACGGGGCGAAGTTCCACTGCGGCCCGGAGGCGCGGGTCTCCTCCGCGGTGATGTGCCCGATCCGCTCGGCGAGCTTCGGGTCGCGGGTCGCACCGAGGCCGATGTTGTGCGGGAACACGGTCGCGCCGTTGAGGTTGCCGTGACCGTGGACCGCGTCGACGCCGTAGAGCAGCGGGATCCCCAGCCGCGTCGAGAGCGCCTGCTCCTGGAAGGCGTCGACCGTGTCGGCCCAGGCCTCCGGCGTGTTCTCGGCGGGGGTCGAGCCGCCGCCGGAGAGTACGCTGCCGAGCCCGAGCTCGGCGATCTGGCCGGGGTTCGAAGCGACGTCCGCGCGCTCGGCCTGGGCCATCTGACCGACCTTCTCGGCCAGCGTCATCCGGGCGAGCAGGTCGGCCACGCGGGTCTTGGTGGCGAGGCGTGGGTTCTTGTAGGGCAGCGCGTGGCCCGAGCGCGTGAGCGCATCGTTGGCGGACGCTGTGGTGGATGCGCTGGTGGGCGCCGCGTTGGACGCTGGGGCTACGAGGAGCGTGGCGCAGAGCAGGCCGGCGAGAGCCGAGGCTCCGCCGATCGCGCCGCGCTGTCTGTGTGATCGCACGGGACAGGCCTCCTGAGAGTGATCTGTCGGCACCTCGGCGTTGGGGTGCCGCGGCTCGTGAGAGCGCTCCCAGCGTGACGGCGATCACAATCTCGGTCAATGGCTACGCGTGCGTAACCCCGCGATTTCCTCAGATCTGGTCAAGAGATCTGGTCAAGCAACCAGGACGGTCCCAGAGCTGTAGCGCCGCCACAGCGGGCCTGGAGCAGCCGGTCGGCGGTCACCAGCGTCACCCGGTCGCCCTTCTCCAGCGCCTCACGGACGACCCCGACGATCGCGGCGTCGCCGTCCTTGGGCGCGTGGACCGTGTGCACGTGGGCGTCCCGGCCGGGACGTACGCCGCCCTTGGCCTGTCCCTCCAGGACCAGGACGATCCGGTCCTGCGGGAGATCGGCGACCAGCAGCGACTCGTGAAGCCGGCGCGCGGCGCCGGCCCGGTCCTTCCACCAGCCGTCCGGGCGGGCGCCGACGACGTTGGCGCCGTCGACGACGAGCACCGTGCTCATCTGGAAGGACTCCTACTTGAGGAACTTGGAGAAGTCCGAGGGCAGGTTGAGATCGGCGGCGGCCTTCTCGTAGTCGATCTCCTCGCCACCCGGCATCCCGAACGGGTTGGCGGCAGCCGGCTTCTTCTCGGCGTCCGCCTTCGCCTGCTGAGCGGCCTTGGCCGGGTTGCCGGACTTGCGCGCCCCCTTGCCCTTCTTCTTCTGGGCCACCTGCTTGGCGCCGGCACGCTTGCCGAAGCTCGCACCGGGCGCGCCGGGCATCCCGGGCATGCCGCCACCGGAGGCGAGCTGCTTCATCATCTTCGACGCCTCGGTGAAGCGCTGGATGAGCTGGTTGACGTCGGAGACCTGGCGGCCCGAGCCCTTCGCGATGCGGGCGCGGCGGGAGCCGTCGAGGATCTTCGGGTTGGCGCGCTCCGCCGGCGTCATCGACTGGATGATCGCCTGGATCCGGTCGATCTCGCGCTCGTCGAAGTTGTCGAGCTGCTCGCGGAACTGGCCCATCCCCGGCAGCATGCCCATCAGCTTCGACATCGAGCCGAGCTTGCGCAGCTGCTGCATCTGCTTGAGGAAGTCCTCGAGCGTGAACTCGCCGGTCGCGATCTTGGCCGCGTCCTTCTCGGCCTGCCCCTGGTCGAAGGTCTTCTCGGCCTGCTCGATCAGGGTGAGCATGTCGCCCATGTCGAGGATGCGGCCGGCCATCCGGTCGGGGTGGAACAGGTCGAAGTCGGTCATCTTCTCGCCGTTGGAGGCGAACATGACCGGCTTGCCGGTGATCTGGACGATGGAGAGCGCCGCACCACCGCGGGCGTCACCGTCGAGCTTGGTGAGCACCACGCCGTCGTAGCCGACGCCGTCGAGGAAGGCCTGCGCGGTGTTGACCGCGTCCTGACCGATCATCGCGTCGACGACGAAGAGGACCTCGTCGGGGTTGACCGCCGCCTTGATGTCGGCGGCCTGCTTCATCAGCTCCTCGTCGATGCCGAGGCGGCCGGCGGTGTCGACGATGACCACGTCGTGCAGCTTGCGCTTGGCCTCCTCGACCGCGTCACGAGCCACATCGACGGGGTTCCCGACACCGTTGCCGGGCTGGGGTGCGTAGACGGGAACGCCGACGCGCTCACCGTTGACCTGGAGCTGGTTGACCGCGTTGGGGCGCTGCAGGTCGGCGGCCACCAGCAGCGGCGCCTTGCCCTGCTCCTTCAGCCACAGCGCGAGCTTCGCGGCCAGGGTGGTCTTACCGGCGCCCTGCAGACCCGCGAGCATGATGACGGTCGGGCCGGTCTTGGCGTAGCGGAGCCGGCGGGTCTCGCCACCCAGGATCGTGACCAGCTCGTCGTTGACGATCTTGACGATCTGCTGGGCGGGGTTCAGCGCCTGGCTGACCTCCTCGCCGCGCGCCCGCTCCTTGACCCGGCCGACGAACTCGCGCACCACCGGCAGCGCGACGTCGGCCTCGAGCAGCGCGATGCGGATCTCGCGAGCGGTGGCGTCGATGTCGGCATCGGTGAGGCGGCCCTTGCCCCGAATGTTCTTGAACGTCGTGGCGAGCCGGTCGGAGAGCGTGGCGAACAAAGCGGTCCTTCAGCAGAGTGGTTGTCCTGCCAAGACTAACGAACTGTTGTGTGTGGGGTGCTATTCGGCAGGCGTCATTCGGGGGCCCGACGCTCACCGAGCTACCCTTCGACAAGCTCAGGACATCGCCTCGGTCAGCACTCGAGGGCCGCGCGGACCGCATGGGCCGCCTCGGCCGCGCGATGCTCTGCGAGGACTCCGGCCGAGGCCTCCTGGAGGTAGAAGACGTCGACGGCCTGCGGACCGAGGGTGGAGATGTGGGCGGAACGGACCGCGATCTCCATCCGCGCCAGCGCGACGGCGACGGTGTAGACGACCCCGGGACGGTCGACGGTGCGCACCTCGAGGACGGTGGCCTTGCTGGATGCCTCGGGACGTACGACGACCGAGGGCTCGCTCCCCCGCGCAGCCGCACTCGGGGCCAGCCGGGTCGCCGGGTCGAGGCGGCCCTCGGTGATGGCGGCGAAACGGGTGCGCAGCACCGCGGCGTCGACATAGGAGTCGTCGAGGTCCCACACGCTGACCCCGAAACCGCCCTGCTGCCAGGCACGACACGCTCTGACCGGCAGCCGCGCGACCGCGAAGGTCGCGGCCAGGTCGGCGAGGAGGCCGAGCCGGTCGGGCGTGATCACCCAGACCCGGGCGCCGTCGGCGAGCGGCTCGGCACGGAAGGAGGTCGAGCCCGACCGTACGCTCTCTGGGAGCTCCACCGCAGCCTGCGGCCGCTCCCCCGCGGCGACGCCGGTGTCGAGGACCCTCGCGGCCCGGCGGGCGAGGTCGAGGATGAGCCGGGCCCGCCAGGTGCTCCAGGCCTGCGTGCTGGTCGCCCGGGCGTCGGCCTCGGTGAGCGCGGTGAGCAGCGCGAGCGCCTCGGCCTCGCCCATCTTGTCCACCACCAGGTCGACGGTCGCCGGGTCGTCGGGGTCACGGGTGGTCGCGGTCGTGGAGAGCAGCAGGTGCCAGCGCACCAGCTGCGAGATCAGGTCGACCTCCTCCTCCGGGAACCCCATCCGGGAGGCGATCCGGCGGGCGATCGGCTCCCCCGCCACACTGTGCTCGGTCAGCGACCCCTTGCCGATGTCGTGGAGCAGCGCCGCGACCAGCAGCACATCCGGGCGGGCCACCCGCGGCAGCAGCGCGACCGCCTCGATGCAGGTCTCGATGGTGTGCCGGTCGACGGTGAAGCGGTGGATGATCGAGGCGTGCGGAAGCAGCCGGATCCGCTCCCACTCGGGCAGGATCCGGGAGACCGCGCCGGTCTCTTCGAGGGTCTCCCAGACCGCGAGCAGCCCGCGCCCGGCACCCAGGAGGCGTACGAAGAGATGCCGCGCCTCCTCCGGCCACGGCTCGGCCAGCGCCGGGGTGTCCCGGGCCAGTCGCGCAGCGGTCGGCGGCGCCAGCGCGACCCCGTGCTCGGCGGCGAGCGCCGAGGCCCGCAGCAGCATCAGCGGATCCCGCGACGGGCGGGCGCCCGGCACCAGCACCACCTCGCCCGAGGCGAGCGCCAGACCGTTGCCCAGAGGCGCGAGCCTCGGGCGGCGCGGCGCTCCGGGGCGCGAGCGTTCCAGGACACCGTCCACCCGTCGCCACGCCAGGCGGGAGAGATGGGTGAGGCGGCGGCCGATGGTGCGTACGTGGGCCTGTGCCGTGCGGGCGTCGGCGAGCTCGAGCCGCTCGGCGAGCTGGTCCCACATCTCCGGCACGACCCGGTCGCTGGCCCGGCCGCCGATCTCCTGCACGAGATCGCGTACGTCGAGCAGGGCGCGGCGCGACTTCTCCAGGTCGACCGCGGGGACGTCGACCAGCCAGGTCGCCACGATCGCCTTGATCACGACCGCGTCCCGCAGCCCGCCGTACATCTCCTTCAGATCCGGCACCGAGGCGTGCGCGAGCTCACCGGCACGCCGGTGTCGTTCCACGCTCATCGTCCTCAGCTCGGGCAGCAGGGCCCGGGCGTGCTTGCGCCAGTGCGCCAGCATCGTCGTACGCAGCCGCAGCACGAGCCCGCGGTCGCCGGCCAGGTGCCGGATGTCGAGCAGCCCCAGGGCGACCCGGAGGTCACCGGTCGAGGACGAGAGCATCTCGGAGAAGGACCGCACCGAGTGGTCGACCTTGGGCGCGGTGTCCCAGAGCGGATACCAGACCTGCTCGGCCACCGAACCCGGCGAGACGGCGTCGTCGTGCACCAGGACCACGTCCCAGTCGGAGAACGGCGCGAGCTCCCCGCGCCCGTATCCCCCGACCGCGACGAGGGCGACCCCGACCTCGGGACCGCCCGCGGCGGCGTACGCCTTGGCGCACTGCTCGTCTGCCTCGGCTGTGCGCTCCGCCCGACCCTCAGCGGTCACACCGCCCCCTCGCTAACGCAGAATCAGATCGCGGCGTCGTCGCGGTCGCCGGTGCGGACCCGCACGATGGTCTCCAGCGGGGAGACCCAGACCTTGCCGTCACCGATGCGCTCGGTCTTCGCCGAGGTCTCGATGGCGCTCACCACGGACTCGACCTCCTCGTCGGGCACGGCGATCTCGATGCGGATCTTCGGCACCAGGGCGACGTCGTACTCAGCGCCGCGGTAGACCTCGGTGTGACCCTTCTGCCGTCCGTAGCCGGAGACCTCGGAGACGGTCATGCCGGTGACACCGACAGCTTCGAGGGCGACGCGGACGTCCTCCCACTTGTGGGGTTTGATCACTGCGGTGACGAGCTTCATTTCTCTCCTCCGGTGGGATTCGATGGACCGGCACTCGGACGAAGCCTAGTCAGAGCGCCTCGGCATCACGTGCACCGGTCCGAACACGGACGACGGACTCGATCGGGCTGAGCCAGACCTTCCCGTCGCCGATCCGCCCGGTCTGTGCGGTCTTCACGACGATGCCGACGACGTCCGCGGCATCCTCGTCCTCCACGACGATCTCGATGCGGATCTTCGGCACCAGGGCGATGTCGTACTCAGCGCCGCGGTAGACCTCGGTGTGACCCTTCTGCCGTCCGTAGCCGGAGACTTCGGAGACGGTCATGCCGGTCACGCCGAAGGCTTCGAGGGCCTCGCGCACGTCCTCCCACTTGTGGGGCTTGATCACTGCGGTCACGAGCTTCACGAGAGGGCGCCTCCAGAGGTCCTTGATCCTGTCATCTTCGCCGCCACCTTGACCCGGGGACGTTTCGACACCCCGAAGCGTCTGTTTCCACTGTGTAACAGACCATTTCACCGTACGTCGCCGAAGCGTCGAAACAGCCCGCAAATCACCCGTGCCGGACCCGCGCGGCGCCACCAAAGGTCGCTACCCTCGTCGCATGTCGCACTACGCCGTCGAGATCGACCTCGATCACCGCAACACCAGCCATGTGCAGGTCATCGACCTGGCTGAGTCCGCCGTCGCGGCGGGCAGTGGGAAGCGGGTCCTCGACGTCGGCTGCTGGACCGGCGAGATCGGCCGGATCCTCACCGAGCGCGGCTGCACCGTCACCGGGATCGAGATCGACCCGGAGGCGGCGAGCCTGGCCGACAAGGTCCTGGACAAGGTGGTCGTCGCCGACCTGGATGTGACCCCGCTGACCGAGATCGTCGAGCCCGGCTCCTTCGATGTGGTGATCTTCGCCGACGTCCTCGAGCACCTCGTCGACCCGCGGGCGGCACTCGAGCAGGCCCGTGACCTGCTCGCCCCTGGCGGCCAGGTGGTCATCTCGATCCCCAACGTCACCCACGGCTCGGTCCGCCTCGCCCTGCTCCAGGGCCGCTGGCAGACCACCGACACCGGTCTCCTGGACCGCACCCACATCAAGTTCTACTCACGCGAGGGGCTGCTGCAGCTCTTCACCGAGGCGGGCTACGCGGTCGAGGACCTGCGCGGCACCACCGCCGACCCGCTCAACGTCGAGGTCTCGGTCGACCCCGGCCTGCTTCCCGAGGTGGCCGTGGAGTGGGTACGCCAGCAGCCCGACGCGCTGGTCTACCAGTTCCAGCTGGCCGCCCGGCCGCTCGCCGACGGCGAGGTCGCGCCGGCCGCTCCCGAGCTCGCCCAGGCCGCCCCGGCCGACGAGGTCCGGCTCCGCGACGTACACACCCGGAGGTTCGAGGAGGCCACCCGCTCCCGGCTGGCCACCCGCGACCACATCCTCGGCATCCAGGCCTCCGCCAACTCCGCCCAGGCCCGGGTCGGCACGCTTTCCAAGCAGCTGCGCGAGGCCCGCGAGGTCAACCGGCGCCGCCGCGAGCGCATCGAGCGGCTGCGCGGCAAGGTCGCCGGCCTCGAGGCCGACCTGACCTACGCCAGCCGCCACCCGGTGCGGAACTTCGGCCGACGGGTCGTACGCCGCCTCCGCCGCGCAGCCCAAGGCTGACCCACCCCGCCGATTGCACGTGGGTCAGCGGACTCCGTTGGAGTAGGCCTCGCGTACGTCCTTGTAGTTGCCCCAACGGTTGTTGATGAAGTCCTTCTCCCAGTCGTGGACCGCGTTGTCGCGGCTGACGGACTCGAAGTGGAAGAGGGCGACGTCGTGGAGCCAGACCAGGCGTAGGCCGAGTGAGCGACGTACCTTGAGGCACAGGTCGACGTCGTTGTAGTTGATCGGCAGGCGTTCGCTGAAGCCACCGGCGTCGAAGAAGACCTCACGCCGCATCGCGACGCAGGCGCCGGTCAGCGCGGAGGTCTCCCGGTTGATGTGCAGCTCGCCGTGGTTGCCCCGCTCCTCGGGGCGCGCGCGGTAGTAGGCGTGGGTGATGGTGCCGCTGCCGTAGACCAGGCCGGCGTGCTGGATGCGGTAGTCCTCGAAGAGGAGCTTGGGGCCGGTCATGCCGACGTCCGGCTCGCGCAGCGGCGCGATCAGGTTCTCGATGACGCCCTCGGAGTAGGCCTCCATGTCGTCGTTGAGGAAGATCAGGATCTCACCGGTGGCGTGGGCGGCGCCGACGTTGCACTTGGCGCTGAAGCTGAACTTCTCCTTGAACTCGACGAGCTTGATGTCGGCACCCTCGATCGCCCGCAGCGCCTCCAGCACCGGGGCCGGGGTCGGGGTGTCGTAGACGATCACGAACTCGACGTTGCGGTGCTTGGTGGCGGCGACCACGGAGCGGACGGTCTCGACCACCATCGCGCGCTTCTCGCCCCACACGATCGCGCTGGTGCCGATGGTCGGGATGATCACGCTGACCGGAGTGTCCAGGTCGGGCTCGCGCTCGACGCGGTAGAGCCCTGGCGAGACGCCGCGCGAGGCCGTGGCCCGGATCCCGAGCCGGTCGAGGTGAGCCTGCACGGCACGTACGCCGGCGTCCCAGGCGTACGGCTTGGCCTGGTTGTCCGCCGCGGCGGAGCCCGGCACCTGCCGCCAGTGGTAGAGCACGCCGGGGACGTGGACGATGCGCCGCGCGCGCTCGCTGACCCTCAGCACGAGGTCGTGGTCCTGGGAGCCGTCGAAGCCCTCCTGGAAGCCGCCGACCTCCTCCACGACCGAGCGGCGGAACACCGAGAAGTGGGTGCAGTAGTTGTGGTGCCGCAGCCGCTCCGGGGACCAGTCGGGCTTGTAGTAGGCGTCGCGGAGCTCGCCCGCATCCGACATCAGGTCCTGGTCGCTGTAGGCGTAGTCGAGGTCCTCGAACCGGTCGTAGGCGCGGACCATCCTCTCCAGCGCGTTCGGCTCGAGTACGTCGTCGTGGTCGAGCAGGGCGATCAGCTCGCCGCTCGCCTCGGCCAGCGACGAGTTCGAGGCGGCCACGATGCCACCGTTCGCCGCACGTTCCACGATACGCACCCGCGGCTCCGTCGCGGCCAGCTCCCGCAGCCGCGGCAGCACCCAGGGCGCGGGCGAGCAGTCGTCGCTGAGGACCCACTCCCAGTCCTCGTGGGTCTGGCCGAGAACCGACGCGATCGTGTCCTCGAAGGCATCGGCGGGCGGGTTGTAGACAGCGGTGATCAGCGATACCCGGGGCGATGGCATGGTCTTCAGCCTATGACCCTCACCGAGGGTTCGCGGAACCCGACACGGGGCGCGCGACCGTTTGGGGGATGGTCGACACCTCAACTTCTCGGAGCGTTCACCGAGCC
Organism: Nocardioides sp. NPDC058538; assembly: GCF_042719275.1. NCBI lineage: Bacteria > Bacillati > Actinomycetota > Actinomycetes > Propionibacteriales > Nocardioidaceae > Nocardioides > Nocardioides sp. NPDC058538. The sequence goes on from NZ_JBHXNY010000003.1 coordinate 158,741, forward strand.
TCTGGAGGGAGACGGCAGCCGCCCCGGAGGGAGGGACGGGGGCGGCTGCCGAGTCAGGTGTGGCGTACGTCAGAAGCGCAGGCCACGCAGGTAGGAGTAGCCCACCTCCGCGGTCTGGATCGGGGTGACGTCGGGGCTGTCGTTCTCCACGATGTAGTCCTCGACCTGGTGGGCGCGGAAGATCTTGGCGAAGTCGATGAACCCCGTGCCGAGGTCGACGTGGTCGCCGGTGGCCTCGTTGCGGTCCTTGACGTGGTACTGGCGGACCTGGAGCGGAGACCGGTCGACGACGTCGATCGCGAAGTCGATGGCCTCGTCGCTGGACATGCCGAGGTTCACGCCGCCGGTGACTGCCCAGTAGAGGTCCACCTCGAGGTGGACGTAGGCCGGGTCGAGCTCTCGCATGAACACGTCCCAGGGCGTGACCCCGCCGCCGAGATCAGTGGTGAACTCGTGGGCGTGGTTGTGGTAGCCGTAGCGGAAGCCGCGCCGCTTCGCCGCCGCCGCCTCGTTGTTCATCTGGTCGGCCCAGGCCTGCCAGTCGGAGAGCGAGCTGGAGGCCAGGTAGGGCACGTTGAGGTAGCGGACCCCGAGCGTCTCGGAGTTGTCGAACTTCGTCTCGAGCGCGGCGAAGCTGCTGCTCAGACCGTCGTGGCTCGAGTTGGAGCGGATCCCGAGCCCGTCGAGGACGCCTCGGATGTCCTCGGCGGTGCGCCCGTAGAGACCGGCCAGCTCGACGCGGTCGTAGCCGATCTGCGCCAGCTTCGCCAGCGTCGCGTCGACGCCTGCTCCGGTCATGATCGACCGCAGCGTGTAGAGCTGGATGCTGATCTTGTCGGCCGGGACCCGGCGGCCGCCACCGTGGCCACGACCGGAACGTACGCCGTCAGCGGCTGCCGGTGCAGCCAGAGCACCGCTGACCCCGAGCGCGGCAGCACCCGCGGCGGCGCCGCGGATGAGGGAGCGCCGGCTGAGGCCGCGCTTTTCGAGTGAGCGCTGCAGCGCACCTTCACCGTCGAATCCAAAACACATCTCGTAACTCCTTCTTCTTGGGTGTAGCGGGTCAGTCGGCGGTCGAGAACGCCGCGTCGAAGGCCGCCTCGGGGGCGTCGAAGGCGAGCCGGCGGACGAACGCGAGCGCCTCGGGGGCACCGACGAGGCGGTCCATGCCGGCGTCCTCCCACTCGACCGAGATGGGGCCGTCGTAGCCGATGGAGTTGAGCATCCGGAAGCACTGCTCCCACGGCACGTCACCGTGGCCGGTGGAGACGAAGTCCCAGCCGCGGCGCGGGTCGGCCCAGGGAAGGTGGGAGCCGAGGCGGGCGTTGCGGCCGTTGCCGGTCTGCATCTTCGTGTCTTTGCAGTCCACGTGGTAGATCCGGTCGCGGAAGTCCCACAGGAACCCGACCGGGTCGACCTGTTGCCACACCATGTGGCTGGGGTCCCAGTTGAGCCCGAACGCCTCCCGGTGGCCGATCGCCTCCAGGGTCGCGACCGTCGACCAGTAGTCATAGGCGATCTCGGAGGGGTGGACCTCGTGGGCGAACCGCACCCCGCACTCGTCGAAGACGTCGAGGATCGGGTTCCACCGGTCGGCGAAGTCCTGGTAGCCGGCCTCGACCATCGCCTGGGAGACGGGCGGGAACATCGCGACGTACTTCCAGATCGAGGAGCCGGTGAAGCCGACGACCGTCTTGACCCCGAGGTTCTTCGCCGCCCGGGCGGTCATCTTCATCTCCTCGGCGGCGCGCTGACGTACGCCCTCGGGGTCGCCGTCACCCCAGATCTTGGCGGGCAGGATGTCCCGGTGGCGCTGGTCGATCGGGTCGTCGCAGACCGCCTGGCCCTTGAGATGGTTGGAGATCGCGAAGACCTTCAGGTTGTGCTTGGCCAGCAGGTCCAGCTTCGCCTGGACGTACGTCTCGTCCTCGGCGGCCTGCCAGGGGTCGAGGTGGTCGCCCCAGCAGGCGATCTCGAGGCCGTCGTAGCCCCACTCGGACGCGAGGCGGCAGACCTCCTCGAACGGCAGGTCGGCCCACTGGCCGGTGAAGAGCGTGATCGGTCGGGTCATGGTGTTTGTCCTTCCTCAGGGAGCAGTTCAGGGGAGCAGGGATGCAAGCAGGTCGCGGACCTCGGTGGCCTCGAACCGGTCGCGCTTGGCGGAGGCGTCGGAGCAGACGAGCACCGGGCCGTGCTCGGGGTCCTCCGGCAGCCGGCCGTGGCTGCCGGAGACGGGGGCGGGGTCGAGCGGCACCACGCTCATGGCGTAGCGCAGCCCGGCCGTCTTGCGGGCCAGCGTGGTGGCGGCACGCAGCTTGACCCAGCGGTCCTCGGGGTCGAGGAACAGCTCGGCGGGGTCGTAGCCGGGCTTCTTGTGGATCTCGACGCCGCGGGCGAAGTCGGGTGCGTTCGCGTCGTCGAGCCAGTAGTAGTAGGTGAACCAGGCATCCGGCTCGGCCACCACGACGAGCTCGCCGGCGCGCTCGTGGTCGAGTCCGTACGTCGCCTGGCCCGCGCGGTCGAGCACCTCGGCCACACCGTCGAGGCCTTGCAGCAGGTCGCGCACCCGGTCCAGGTCGGCGGGGTCCTTGATGTAGACGTGGGCGATCTGGTGGTCGGCGACCGCGAAGGCCCGCGACGTCCACGGGTCGAGCAGCTCGCCGGTGGCGTTGTGGTGGACGTGCAGGAGGCCCTCGCGGCGCAGCAGCCGGTTGACGTCGACCGGGCGGGTGGCGCGGGTGATGCCGTACTCGCTCAGCAGCACGACCCGGCAGCCCGCGGCCTCGGCGTCATCGAGCAGCGGCGCCAGGGTGGCGTCGACGTCGCGGGCGGCCTGGACGGCCTGCGGGCTGTCGGGGCCGAACCTCTGCAGGTCGTAGTCGAGATGCGGGACGTAGACAAGGGTGAGGTCGTGGTCGGGCATGACCTTGCGAGCGGCCGCGACGATCCACGCCGAGCTCTTGATCGAGGCGGTCGGACCCCAGTAGGTGAACAGCGGGAACGGGCCCAGCTCCGCGGCGAGCTCGTCGTGGAGCGACGGCGGCCAGGTCCAGCAGTCCGGCGACTTCTTGCCGTCGGCGTGGTAGACCGGGCGCGGGGTGACGGTGGTGTCGACATCGGCACCCATGGCGTACCACCAGCAGATGTTGGCGACCTTCGCGCCGGGTCGCCGGCGGCGTACGACGTCCCACAGCTTCTCGCCCTGGACCAGCGCGTTGTGCTGGCGCCACAGGAGCACCTCGCCGAGGTCGCGGAAGTACCAGCCGTTGCCGACGATCCCGTGGTCGCGCGGCAGCGCGCCGGTCAGGAAGGTCGACTGGACCGAGCAGGTGACCGCGGGCAGCACCGTGCCCAGCTCGGCGGTGAACCCCGACTCCCCCACCTGCCGCACCCGCGGCATGTGCTGGAGCAGTTCGGGGGTCATCCCGACGACGTCGATGACCAGCAGCTTCTCGTTCGTACGCTCGCTCATGTTGTCGCTCATGCCGAAGCCTCCTGCAGAAGTTCGAGACCGGAGTCGAGTAGCCGGTCGCGGGTCCAGGCCAGCTCGGACGCGATGCCCGCGACCAGGCCGGCATCCCCCTCGGGGCGGACCTGCTCGGGCAGTACGCCCCAGGTGTAGGTCTCGACCTCGAGGTGGTCGGTGTGCGCCACCGGGCCGCCGAGGAGCGCGTCGAGCGTGCCCGCGAGATGGTCACGGGTGCTGCGCAGCGGCGGTGCCGGGTCGGCGTGGAGAGGTACGTGGAAGTGCACTCGCCAGGGATGCTCGGCCGGCAGCGGGCGATGGCCGGCGAGAGCCTCGGGAAGGTCGTCGCGGCTGTCCACCCGGCCGCCGCGCGGCTCGCGGGTCTGGTGCAGGAAACGGTCCTCGGCGTAGGAGGCCAGGGCCTCCCGGGTCGCCGGGTCGCTCGGGTCGTCGGCGTGCAGGGCCGCGGAGACCTGGACCTTGACGACCGGCAGCCCGGCCACCTGCAGCCGGTCGAGCGCCTCCGTGGCGTCCTCGAACTGAGTGGCGAGGTGGCAGGTGTCCACGCAGATCCCGAGGTGGTCGGGCGCCAGCCCGGCGAGCCGGGTGACCGCGTCCCGGGTCGTCTCCACGACACAGCCGGGCTCCGGCTCGAACCCGACCCGGATCAGCCTGCCGTGCTCGGCCTCTATGCCGGCCAGGCCGTCGGCGAGCTCGCCGATCAGCTCGCGCGCAGCCCGGTCGCGGTCGGTGAACCACGGGGTGCGCCAGCCGAGCGGGAGGGTCGAGATGCTGCCGCGTACGGCATCGTCGGGCAGCAGCGCCGACAGCACCCGGGCGCAGTCGAGGGTGTAGTCGAGGCGGCGCCGGGTCGACCAGTCCGGGGAGTAGACGTCGCGCTTCACGACAGGGGCGTGGAACCCGGCGTACGGGAAGGCGTTGAGGGTGACGACCTCCAGGCCGTGGTGGTCCAGGCCGGTGCGCAACCGGTCGAGGGTGGCCGGGTCGCCGGCCAGCTCGTGCGCCGTCGCGGCGGGCAGCCACAGCCCGAGGCCGAGCCGCTGGACGCCGAGCCGGGAACGTACCTCGCCGGCGTAGCGGCGGAGCTGGTCGAGGATGCCGTCGACGTCCTCGGCGGGGTGCACGTTGCTGCAGTAGCCGAGGTGGACGACGGTGCCGTCGCGGTGCCGGAACCTCATCGCTCACCTCGCAGCAGCGAGTTGCCGGCGAAGGTCGCGCCCTGGTCGGCGGCAGGTACGTCGAGCAGCAGCCGCCCGCTCTGGCCGAAGAACTCCACCGGGTTGCGCCACAGCACCCGGTCGACGTCGTCCTCGGTGAAGCCGGCCGCCAGCATCGCCTCGCCGGTCGCCCTTGTCCGGAGCGGATCCGACCTGCCCCAGTCGGCGGCGGAGTTGACCAGCACCCGGTCGAGGCCGCGGCGCTGGAGGATGGCGACCATCCGGTCGGGGTCCATCTTGGTGTCGGGATAGATCGAGAAGCCCATCCAGGCGCCCGCCTGGTCGACGACGTCGACGGTCACCTCGTTGAGGTGGTCGACGACGACCATCCCGGGCTCCATCCCCGCCGCCTCGACGAGGTCGAGGGTGCGGCGGGTCCCGGCCAGCTTGTCGCGATGGGGCGTGTGCACCATGGCGGGGAGCGCGAACTCGCGGGCCAGCTCCAGCTGACGGCTGAACGCCTTCTCCTCTTCCTCCGTCATCGAGTCGAAGCCGATCTCGCCGACCGCGACGACCCCGTCCTTAGCGAGGTAGCGCGGCAGCAGGTCGAGGACCGGCGTGCAGCGCGGGTCGTTGGCCTCCTTCGGGTTCAGCGCGATCGTGCAGTGGTGGGCGATCCCGAACTGCGAGGCCCGGAACCGCTCCCAGCCGACCAGCGCGTCGAAGTAGTCGACGAACGAGTCGACGCTGGTCCGCGGCTGGCCGAGCCAGAACGCCGGTTCCACCAGGGCGCGGACGCCGGCGGCGTACATCGCCTCGTAGTCGTCGGTCGTACGCGAGCTCATGTGGATGTGCGGGTCGAAGATGCGCATCAGGACTCCCGAGTGGTCTGGGTGGGGGCGGGAAGGAAGGGCAGGGCGTCGGCGGGCACCTCGCGGCCGGCCGCGCGCCGCTCGGCGGCGTAGTCGGCGACCATCCGGCGCAGCTCGTCGTGGGCTGGATCGTCGGCTGGGTCGAGGCCGGCCACCAGCCGAAGGGGTACGCCGACGAAGAGGCACTTGAGGACGGCTTGGCGCCACGCGGCGGGATCGAGACGAGCGGCGTACGTCCCCAGGGCGGCCGCCACCAGGCGCGGGTCGTTGGTGCGCAGCGCGTCGTGGAGCAGGTCGACGGCGCGGTCGCCGATCGTCTCCTCGAGGTGGCCGAGGCCGAGCAGGACCGCCCGCCGCTCGTCGGCGTCCCCGAAGCGGTAGAGGTCGTGCACCTCGGTGCTCAACGTGTCGGCGTCACCCGCCAGACCACGACCGAGCGCCACCAGCAGCCGCACGCGTACGTCGTCCTCGACCCGCTCCGCGCCCGGCTCCGGCGAGGTGCCCGGCGTGCGGCCGATCTCCCTGGCCGCGGCCGGGAAGCGGGTCCTGATCCTGGTGGGGTCGGCCTCGATCTCGGCGCACCACTCGGCAAGGAGCTTCTCGTTCATGCGCCCACCTGCTCGGATCGGGGCAGGTCGTCGAGGGTCTCGCGCAGGAACGCGAGGGAGCGCTCGGCGACGACCGGGGCGGCATGGGACTGGCGGGGCAGCTCGAGCGCGGCGAGCCCGGTGTAGCCGATCTCGACGAGGGTGCCGAGCGCGTCGGCGAAGTCGACCTCGCCGGTGCCCAGCTCCAGATGCTCGTGGACGCCCTCGACCATGTCGTCGACCTGCACATTGGCCAGCAGCGGACCGGCGAGGCGGATGGTCTCGGCCATCCCCCGCGGCTCGTTGCACACCACATGGCCGAGGTCGAGGGTGACCCGCAGCAGCTCCGGGTCGTCGAGGCGCCGACGCAGCTCGAGCACGGAGTCGAGGGTGTCGACGAAGTGCCCGGGCTCGGGCTCGACGGCGCACACGACACCGCGGCGGGTGGCGACGTCGAGGACCCGCCACACCCCGTCGCACAGGCGTCCCCAGGCCCGCTCCTCGTCCACGCCGTCCGGCAGGGTGCCCGACCAGAACGAGACCGCCTCGGCGCCGAGGTCGGCGGCCACCTCGACCGCCCGGTGCAGATAGTCGACCCGACGACTCGCGTCCGGGCCCGCGTGCAGCAGGGTCGGGTAGTGCTTGCGGAGCGGATCGAGGATGTAGCGAGCGCCGGTCTCGATCACGACCGACAGGCCGAGCTCGTCGAGCCGTCGGCCGACCTGGGCGACCCGGCCCGCCAGGTTCGGCCGGAAGGGGTCGAGGTGAAGGTGGTCGAGAGTCAGCGCGACCCCGTCGTAGCCCAGCGCGGCAAGGAGGCTCAGCGCGTCCTCGAGCCGGTGGCTGTGCATGCCGTTGGTGCCGTAGCCGAACCGCAGCGTGCTCGTGCTCATGTCGGTGACACCACCTTCGAGGCGGCCTTGACGATCGGGCCGGCGGCCAGCAGCGCGACCGCGGCCAGCGGCGAGCGGCGGGCGACGAGCGCGGCCTGGAGCGGGATCATCCCGCGGATCCCGGCGCCGGTGGCCCGCCGGACGGTACCGGCATCCGGCGAGGAGACCGCGGCGAGCTGGGCGGAGCCGACACTGCGTGCGTACGTCGCGGCGAGGGCGACGGGGAGCGCCGCCCGCCCGTGGCCGGCCGCCGCGGCCGCGGTCAGGACCGTGACGCCGCCGGCGAGACTCGCGGTGGCGGGCCGGGTGCCGTGGACCTCGCCCCGGCTGAGCAGGGTGACTCCGGCGGTGTGGGCGGCGAGCAGGCCGGCCGGCACCAGCCCGGCCCGCGTACGCCCGCTCGCACTCGCCCCGAGGAGCACGTCGAGACCTCGCGCCGCGGCCATCGCGACCGGTCCGGCCGAGGTGTCCTTCAGGACGGTGTCGTAGGCCCACACCGTCCCGGCCAGGGCGGCCGCCGTCACCGCGGCCGGACGTCCGCCGGTGAGCCCGGCCAGCCCGACACCCGCCGCGGTTAGCCCGACGGCCACCCCCAGCGCCTGCCGTGGGCTGATCCGGCCCGACGGGATCGGCCGCTCGGGGCGCTCGACGGCGTCGAGGTCCCGGTCGGCCCAGTCGTTGAGCGCCATCCCGGCCCAGTAGAGCGCCACCGAGGCGGCCGGCATCGCGACCGCGCGGGCCCGCAGCGGACCGGCCGCGGCGGCCCCGGCCAGGGTGTCACCCGGCACGGTGAGGGCCGCCGGCAGCCGGACGAGCTCGGCGAAGGCTCGGGCGCGAGACGTCATCCGCCCACCCGAGCGCACCACGCGACCAGCTCTTCCCACTGGGTGCCGAGCCGGTGCTCGGTGGAGCCGGCCGGGTCCTTGAAGAAGAACCCGAACGGGAGCGGTCCGCTCTCCTCCGCCTCCTGGGCGCGCAGGACGAGCCGGGCCAGGTCGAGCACCAGGGGCGCGGCCAGCGCGGAGTCGCAGCCGCTCCAGGTGAACTGCAGCGACATCCGCACCCCGAGGAACCCCTCGAAGGAGACGTGGTCGATGGCTGTCTTCCAGTCGCCGTGGTCAGGGACGTAGTCGATGTGCATCGGCCCCTCGACCGGGTGACCGAGCATCGCCTCCAGCCCCTGGGCCTTGGTGACGAGCTTGCTCTGCGCGTTTGCCGGGTCGGCGAGCGTGGCGCCGTCACCGCCACCGAGCATGTTGTACGAGGCCCAGGCGTTGACCTGCAGCGCCCGCGTCGAGAACATCGGCGCCAGCGCCGACTTCAGCAGCGTCTCCCCGGTCTTCCCGTCCGAGCCCGCCCACGGGAGCCCCGCGCGCTCGGCGAGGGTGACGAGTACCGGCAGCCGCGGCCCGGGGCTGGGCGTGAACGAGACCACCGGGCAGCCGGCCCGATAGGCCGCCAGGACGTAGACCGAGCTGGCCGGCAGCGGGGACTCCCCCGCGGCCAGCGCCGCGGCGAGGGCGTCGGGGTCGGCGAGCGGTCCGCCGTCCACGACCTCGGCCGGCGGCTCGGTGCTCGCCACGTCGATCACGACCACCCGCTCGAGCCCGTGCTCGTCGCGGAAGGCCACCAGATCAGCGGTCAGCCGCTCGACCGCGACACCTTGCGGCTCGGCGCCTGCGGGGTCATAGCCCGTACGCAGCCGCCCCTCGACCTCCTCCAGCTCACCGGCGACCGCCGGCAGGATCCCGGCGGGAACGACCCCGCCCGCGGCGAGCCGCTCGGCCCGCTTCAGCAACGGGTCTGCCCGAAGGTCGTGCCCACCGATCACCAGGTCGTCCAAGGAGGGCAGCCCGGCGGCGGCGATCTCCGGCTGCTCGGCGACCAGCCCGACCCGTCCGACGAGCCCGGCCCGGACGGCCAGTGCGCCGACGGTCGTCGTCACACCCACCGAGCCACAGACCCCGACCAGCCAGAGCCCGACCCGCCCGCTCATCTGTCCGCCTCGCAACGGAACCGGGCGACGCCGGCGACCATCTCGATGCCGCCGAGCACGTGGGAGAGGAACGCCGGCTCGGTGAACGACTCCGAGGTGTGGCCCATGCCGGTGTAGAAGGCCCGGCCGCCGTCGTAGCGGTGGCACCAGGCGATCGGGTGCGGGTTGCCCATGGCGAACGGGCCCGGGTCGTAGCTGCGCTCGTCGAGGTCGGCGAGGACCCGGATCGAGTCGGCCGGACGGTCGCGGAAGCTGTACCACTCGTCCCAGCGCGTCCACCGCTTCGGCAGCGCCGCGGTCGCCGCGGTGTTGTGCCCGTGCACCTTCACCGTCGCGGTCTGCTGGGCGGGGTGGCCGGCGAAGTAGGCACCGACGAGGCCGCCGTACCAGGGCCAGTCGTACTCGGTGTCGGAGGCGGCGTGCACGCCCACATAGCCACCACCGTCCTGGATGTAGCGCTCGAACGCGGCCTGCTGGCCGGCGTCGAGCACGTCTCCGGTGGTGGAGAGCCACAGCACCGCCTCGTACGCCGCCAGATCGGTGTCGTTGAACACCGCCGCGTCCTCGGTGGCAGTCACCGTGAAGCCGTTCTCGGCCCCCAGCCTCTCGATCGCCGCGATGCCGTCGGGGATGGAGCCGTGCCGGAACCCGGCGGTCTTGGAGAACACCAGGACGTCGTACGTCCCGACTCCCTCGCTCCCGCCGGGGCGGTCGGCACTCGCTGCCGGCGCCGGTGACAGGCCCGGGGCGAAGGCGGCCACTGCCACCAGCCCGACTCCCGCGATCAGCGTCCGGAACCTTCTCGATCCGTGCTTCATGTGCGTATCCCTTCTGTGCTCAACGGTCTGAACAGGCTGGAATCGGCCGAGCGGCCCCGAGTGGATCAGGTGGGGATCTCCTGCCATGTCCTGGTGTCTGAGCTGGTCTCCACCGCGGCGAGCACGCGCTGCACCTGGAGTCCGTCGGCGAACGTCGGCGTCGGCTCGGTGCCCTCACCGAGCGCCCGGACGAGGTCGACGACCTGGTGGGTGAAGCCGTGCTCGTAGCCGAGGCCGTGGCCCGGGGGCCACCAGCCGGCCACCCACGGGTGCTCGGGCTCGGTGACGACGATCCGGCGGAAGCCGCCCTCGGCGGCCGGCAGGGTCGCGTCGTGGAAGTGCAGGACGTTCATGTCCTCGAAGTCGAAGGCCAGGCTGCCCTTCGACCCGTTGATCTCGATCCGGATCGCGTTCTTGCGGCCGGTGGCGAAGCGGGTGGCCTCGAAGGAGCCGACCGCTCCCCCGGCGAACCGCGCCAGGAACAGCGCGGCGTCGTCGACGGTGACCGGCCCACGTTCGGTGCCGGCGGTGGCGGAGAGACCGGACGAGGTCTCCGCCACCGGGCGCTCCTTGATGAACGTCTCGAGCATCCCGGAGACCTCCAGGATCCGGTCACCGGTGATGTGCTGGGTCAGGTCGATGACGTGGGCGCCGATGTCGCCGAGCGCACCCGAGCCGGCCTTGGTCTTGTCGAGGCGCCAGCTCAGCGGGGTCTCGGGGTCGGCCAGCCAGTCCTGGAGATACTGCGCACGCACGTGGTGCAGGTCCCCGAGACGACCGTCGGCGACCAGCTTCCGGGCCAGGGCGATGGCGGGCACCCGGCGGTAGGTGAATCCCACCATCGCCCGCACTCCACGCTCGGCGGCCACCGCGGCGGCCGCGGCCATCCGCTCGGCCTCGGCCACGCTGTTGGCCAGCGGCTTCTCGCAGAGCACGTGCTTGCCGGCCTCGAGCGCGGCGATCGCGATCTCCGCGTGGGTGTCACCCGGCGTGCACACGTCGACCAGGTCGACGTCGTCGCGGGCGATCACGTCGCGCCAGTCGGTGACGCTCTCCTCCCAGCCGAACCGGGTGGCGGCCTCCGCCACCCGAGTCGCGTCACGGCCGCAGAGGACCTGCATCCGCGGGGTCAGGGGAAGGTCGAAGAAGCGGTGGGCACTGCGCCAGGCGTGGGAGTGGACGGCGCCCATGAAGGCATAGCCGATCATCCCCACCCCGAGCGTGGCGTTCTGCTCGGTCATCGGAACTCGATCCTGTGTTTCGGTGGTGTCGCTCCGCGCCCGAGCGCGGAGCGATCTTGCGGTCTGGCTGGGTCGGGCTCGATCAGGACTCGAATGCCGTGTCGAGGAACTCGCCCACGTTCTCCTCGGTGACCACCGGCGCGTCCAGCTGGATGGTTCGCGGCACGGTCACCTCGACCAGGTCGGACATCGCCTTGTCCTGCACCAGGAGCCGGGCGAGCTTGATGCCGTCCGCGGCCTGCGTGGAGGGGTAGATGACCGTCGCCTTGAGGACGCTGTCACCGGACTCGATCTCGCGCATCGCGTTCGCCGAGCCGGCGCCGCCGACCATGGTGAACTCGTCGCGGCCGGCATTGTTGATCGCAGCGAGGACGCCGACGCCCTGGTCGTCGTCGTGGTTCCACAGGAAGTCGATCTTCGGGGCCGCCTGCAGCAGGTTGCCGGCGGCCTTCTCGCCACCCTCGACGGTGAAGTCGGCGGCGACCCGGTTGTCGACGTCGAGGCCGCACTCGCCCAGCGCGTCCTTGAAGCCTTGGCTCCGGTCCTGGGTCAGGGGCAGCGAGTCGATGCCGGCGATCTCGGCGACGATGGCGTTCTCGTTGCCGTCGGCCTGCTCGCAGACGTACGTCCCGGCCGAGACGCCCATGCCGTAGTTGTCGCCGAGCACGGTGACGCGAGCGGCGTTGGGGTCGTTGAACTCACGGTCGACGTTGATGACCGGGATGCCGGCCTCCATCGCCTTGAGCGCAACCGGCGTCATCGCGGCGCCGTCGAAGGGCAGCAGCACGATGGCGTCGACCTTGTCGTTGATGAAGGTCTCGACCTGGCTGATCTGCAGGCTGACGTCGTTGGTTCCCTCCGCCAGGCGAAGCTCGACGTCCTCGTAGGAATCGGCGGCTGCCTTGGCCTGCTCGCTGATCGCGCCCATCCAGCCGTGGTCGGCGGCGGGGGCCGAGAAGCCGATGACGACCTGGTCGCCCGCTTCGTCGTTGGAGCCAGCCTCGGCGTTGGACGTACCCCCGCCCTTGTCGGACTCCTCGGGGGTGTTGCTGATGCACGCCGAGAGGGCGAGCACCGAGAGGCCGGCGACGACGATTTTTGCTGTGGACTTCAGTTTCATGGAAGTGCTCCTAGATCGTGCGAGGTGGAGAAGGGATTGGTCCGAGACCCGAGGACGGCTGGCTGGACGGCGTAGGGCGGTCATGACCCGGGCTGTCGTGAGAACCGCTTCTGCAGCAGCACGGCGGCGATGATGATCAGGCCCTTGGTGAATGCCTGAGCCGAGATCGAGAGGTTGTTGATCACGAACACGTTGGTGAGGGTCATGAAGATCAGCACACCGAAGACGGTGCCGACGATGGTGCCGCGCCCGCCGGAGAGCAGGGTGCCGCCGATGACGACCGCGGCGATGGCGTCGAGCTCGTAGAGCTGGCCGTGGGTGGCGCTACCGGTCGTGGTGCGGCTGACCAGCATGACCGCCGCGATGCCGCAGCAGAGACCCACGAGCACGTAGAGGAGCACGGTGTGGCGGCGTACGTTGATGCCGGCCAGGCGCGAGGCCTCCGGGTTGCCACCGATGGCCAGGGTGCGCCGGCCGAAGGTGGTGCGGTTGAGCAGCACCCAGCCGATCACGGCCACGATGGCGAAGATCCAGATCAGCACCGAGACCCCGAGCACGTCGCGGGAGAGCGCATCGGTGAAACCCGGCACGCTGACGATCTGGGTCTTGCGTGCAGAGATGATCTCGGCCAGACCGCGGGCGCTGGCCATCATGGCCAGCGTCGCGATGAACGGCACCACCCCGCCGTACGCCACCAGCAGGCCGTTGATCAGACCGGCGCCCGCGCCGACCAGGAGCGCCGTGGTGACGATGAAGATCCAGTGGTAGTCGTTGGCCATCGCCTGCGTGGACAACGTCGTGCACCAGACCGAGGAGAGCGCGACGAGCGCGCCCACCGAGAGGTCGATGCCACCGCCGGTGATGACGAACGTCATCCCGATGCTGACCACGCCGATCACCGCCGCGAGGCGCAGGATCGTCATCACGTTGTCGACCGATGCGAACCGTTCGCCGCCCGTGATGACGCCGACCAGGGCCAGCAGCGCCAGCGCCAGGACCAGGCCCAGGTTGTGGCCCGCGCCGCTGCGCAGCAGCTGGCCGAGACCACCGGGCTCTGCCCGGCGGGCCGCTTCCTTCTCCACCCGGGCCGTGTCCGCCTGGGTCACAGCGTCTGTGGGTGTGTCGCTCATGCCGCCACCTCCGTAGGGCAAATCTGAGAATACGGACGCGGCGGCCTGAGGCTTGTTGCCGCTCGCTTACGCTCGCTCATGCGACCTCTCCTTCCATCACGAGGTCCAGGACCTTCGACTCATCGATCTCGGTGGCGGGTCCCTCGTGGACGACGGAGCCCTCGCTGATGACGAGGACCCGGTCGGCGAGACCGAGCACCTCCTCCACCTCGCTGGACACCACGACCACGGCGACACCTTCGTCGGCCAGGCGGCGGACGAGGTTGTAGATCTCGGTGCGCGCCCCGACGTCGACGCCCCGGGTGGGCTCGTCGAGGAGCAGCACCTTGCAGTCGCGCAGCAGCCAGCGGGCGAGCACGACCTTCTGCTGGTTGCCACCCGACAGGTTGCGGACCGGCCGGTCCACCCCGGTCGGACGTACGTCGAGCGAGCGGCTGAGCTCCTCGGCGGCACGGCGCTCGGCGCCGCTGTCGAGGAAGCTGGCCTTGGAGAACCGGTTCAGGGACGAGACGGTCACGTTGCGGTAGACCGCCTGGTCGAGCAGCAGCGCCTGGCTCTTGCGCTCTTCGGGAGCCAGGCCGATCCCGGCCGCCACCGCGGCGCGCACCGAGCCGCGGCGCAGCCGGCGGCCGTTCACGGTGACCGTGCCCGCACTGGAGCGGCGGGCGCCGTAGACTGTCTCGAGGATCTCCGAGCGGCCGGAGCCGACCAGGCCGGCCAGACCGACGATCTCGCCGGCGTGGACGCGCAGGTCGACGTCCTGGAAGCGGTCGCCGGAGAGACCGGTGGCCTCGAGCACCGGCGTGCCCTCCCGACCGGGTGCGATCGCGGGGCGCTCGGGGAAGACGTACTCGATCTGGCGGCCGGTCATCAGCGTGATCAGCTCGCGGGTCGGGGTCTCCTCGACCGGGAGCCCGGTGGCCACGGTGCGGCCGTCCTTGAGGACCGTGATCCGGTCGCCGATCTGGCGGATCTCCTCGAGGCGGTGGGAGATGTAGATGATCGCGACACCCTCCGCAGTCAGGCCGCGCATGACGCGGAAGAGGTTGTCCACCTCCTCCTGGTCGAGGACCGCCGACGGCTCGTCGAGGATGAGCAGGCGGGTGTCATGGGACAGCGCCCGGGCCATGCTGACGATCTGCTGTCCGGCCGGCGAGAGGTCGCCGACCAGCTTGTTCGGGTCGACCTCGCTGTGGCCGAGCCGGGCCAGGAGCGTACGCACCCGCTGGGTCGCCTCGCCGCGGCGGCTGAACCCGGCCGTGGCGAGCTCGTGGCCGAGGAAGATGTTCTCGGTCACGGTGAGCCCGGGCACCAGGTCGAGCTCCTGGTAGATCGTCGAGATGCCGCGCTTCATGGCGGCGACCGGCGTGGTCAACCGGACCGGCTCGCCCTCCCAGAGGATCTCCCCCTCGTCGGGCTGGTACGCCGCCGAGAGCACCTTGATGAGGGTCGACTTGCCTGCGCCGTTCTGACCGAGCAGGCAGTGCACCTCCCCCGCGCGGACGTCGAGGTCGACGCCGCCGAGGGCAAGCACACCGGGGAACCGCTTCACGATCCCGGTCATCTCGAGCAGTACGTCACCCCCGTCTGCGCTGGCGGCGGGGCCGTCCGGCGACGGCTTCGGGGTCTGGGTCATCGGGTTCCTCCGTGCAGTTCGGCGAGGGCGGTGGGGTCGGAGAGCACCGGCTCCAGGGAGACCAGTGCGCCGCCGCGGACCGCGGCGGTGGGGCCGAAGGCCGAGATCGCGACCCGGGTGCCGCCGGCACGCGGCGCGAGGACGTCGGCGGCGAGCCGTGCCTCGACGGCCGGGCGCAGCCACTCGCCGAGCACGGCGAAGTAGCCGCTGAGCACGACAGTCCCGGGGTTGAGCGTGTTGACGAGGATGGCGGCGCCGGTGCCGAGCCAGGTGCCGACCTCGTCCAGCGCGGCCAGGGTGCGGCCGTCGGCGAGGCGAGCCCGCTCGACCAGGGTGGCGAGCCGCTCCTCCAGGGTCAGCACCGGGTCGCGGACCGGGTCGTCGGGGTCGGTGGCCGCCTCGAGCAGCGCCCGCAGGCCGACCACGGTCTCCCAGCAGCCGGTGCGTCCGCAGCCACAGAGGCGACCACGGGGGTCGACCGGGAGATGGCCGATCTCGCCGGCCCACCCGTGCCGGCCCGGGGCAACTCGGCCGCCGCTGACGATCGCGCCGCCCAGGCCGACCTCGCCGTAGAGCACCACCATGTCGGCGCGGTCGGCGTCGGTGGGATCGAGCTCGGCGGTGGCGGCGAGGGTGGCCTCGTTGGCCACGCGCAACGGCGGCACCGGCGCGGCTGTGGCGGCCAGCCGGAGGCGTACCTCCTCGGCGGCGTCGATGTCGCGCCAGCCGAGGTTGGGTGCGAGGGTGACGCGCTGGGTGGCGGTGTCGACGAGGCCCGCGACGCCGACGGTGATGCCCGCGACGGTGGCGCCGGCGGTCCGTGCCTCGGCGAGGGCGTCGTCGACGAGGCCCGCGAGCTCGGCCAGCACGCCCTCGGGCGGAAGGCGCCGACCGTCGATGCCGCGGCGGAACTCGGCGATCACGGACCCGGCGAGGTCGACGGCGACGACGGCGAGGTGGTCGACGTTGATCTCCGCACCGACCCCGCACACCGAGCTGCCGATGAGCCGGACCTGGACACCGGGGCGGCCGGCGCCGCGGCGGTCGGCGTCCTCGTAGGAGACCAACCCGAGCCCGGCGAGCTCCTCGATCAGTCCGGTCGCGACCGTGCGGGTCAGCCCGGTCTCCTCGGCCAAGCGCGCGCGCGAGCGCGGGCCACGGTCGCGGAGCGACCGCAGGAGCAGCCCCATCCGCGCGGTCCGGACGGCGGCCGGGTCGGCGGTGGCGGAGACCCGCACGGTGATGTCTGCGTCGCGCACGGTTGCCTCCTGTCCGGGGTGGTCGCCCATCGCGGGCGCAGCCTGTGATGCCAGTCACAGAATTCGGTTACCGAGAGACAAACTAGTGACCCCGCTCACGTTGTACAACCCTTTCGTGGCGGTTTCTGCAAAGTTTCTGTCGAACTTTGAAAAGTGATTGGACAAAGTACCCAAAAAGGGGCACCCGACCGCGGCTGGCCGGATGCCCCTTTCAGGTCGATCGCGAGGGTCACTCGCTGGGTGCGATCACCACCTCGTCAGTGCCGGTGAGCGCCGGGATGTCGCCCTCGCCGGGGTCGGTGTACTCCGCCACGAAGACGGCGTTCAGGTCGTCCTGCCCGGGGTCATGGCCACCGGGGACGGTGGTCACGATCGAGCCGCTGCAGCCGTTCGCGGTGGTCTGCGGGTGTCCGTGCTCGTCGTGGCCCAGGACGTACGTCACCGAGACCCGGTCGCAGTCGACGGCCTGGTCGTCGGTCACCTCGACCTGGAACTGGACGGTGTCACCGAAGTGGAACGCCTCGCCAGGCGCCGGGCTGGTCGTCAGGGTCACCACCGGAACGTCGTTGCCGACGACGACGTCGACGTCCGCCGAGGCGTGCTTGCCGCGGCCCGCCTTGCCCTTGTCCGTGACGGTCAGAGTCGCCCGGTAGGCCCCCGGCTCCTGGTAGGTGTGGGTGGCGGTCTTCCCGGTGGCGTCGAACCTGCCGTCACCGTCGAAGTCCCACTGGTAGACGAGGCGGTCGCCGTCGGGATCGGTCGTCCCGGCGCTGTTGAAGGCGACGGTCAGCGGCGGCTGACCAGCGGTCTTGTCGGCACTGATGACCGGCTTCGGGCTGTGGTTGCCGGTGCGGGCGATGTAGTCGATCCGGGAGACCTGGGCCTCCTCGTTCTCGCTGAAGAACCCGTCGCCGTACTCGAGCATGTAGAGCGAGCCGTCCTTGCCGAACTCCAGGTCCATCACGTTGTCCGTGGCGAACGTGGAGAGCAGGGACTCGATACCGGTGAGCTCGCCGTCGGCGTCGAGCCGCATGCCCTTGATGTAGTCCCGGCCCCACTCCGCGAACAGCGGAACGCCGTCGTAGTACTCCGGCCAGGCGCCGGAGCGCGGGTCCTTGGTGGCCGACTTCCGGAAGTCGTACGCCGGGCCGGCCATCGGGGCGATGCCGCCCGTACCGAGCTCGGGGAACTCCTCGGACTGGCTGTAGGTGTACCAGACGGTCGGCTGGGTGACCGGCGGGAGCTCGGTCAGACCGGTGTTGTGCCGAGAGTCGTTGATCGGGGCGTCACAGTCGAACGCCGGCCCCGAGGTCCCGGTCGCGAAGTCGTAGTCACGGTAGGGCATCTCGGCAGTCGCACACAGCGGCCAGCCGTAGTTGGCCGGCTCGGTGACGACGGTCCACTTGCCCTGACCGGCGGGCCCGCGCTCCGGGTTCGCGGCGGAGGCGTCGGGCGAGTAGTCGGCCACGAAGACACGGTCGGTCTCCGGGTCGATCTCGATGCGGAACGGGTTGCGCAGGCCCATCGCGTAGATCTCCGGACGGGTCTTCGGCACGCCCTGCTTGAAGAGGTTGCCCTTCGGGACGGTGTAGCCGCCGGAACGTCCCGGCTTGATCCGGAGGAGCTTGCCGCGCAGGTCGTCGGTGTTGGCGGCCGTACGCCTCGCGTCGAAGGCCGGGCTACGGTTCTCGCGGTCGTCGAGCGGGGCATACCCGTCGGACTGGAACGGGTCGGTGTCATCGCCGGTGGCGAGGATCAGGTTGCCCGCGGAGTCGAAGACGATGTCGCCGCCGACGTGGCAGCAGCGCCCCCGGTCCACCGGTACGTCGATGATCTGCTGCTCGGTGGACAGGTCGATCTTGCCGCCGGCGTACTTGTAGCGCGAGAGCCGGATCGCGCCCTTGAAGGGCTCGAAGTCGGCGGGCGTGCCGTACTCGGGGGCATCGCCCTCGTTGACGTCCGGCGTGGCCGGGTCGTCGACGGGGGTGTTCATCGGCGGCGAGTAGTAGACGTAGACCCACTTGTTGGTGCGGCCGTTGTATCCGGGGTCCAGAGCGATGCTCTGCAGACCCTCCTCGTCGTGCTGGTAGACGTCGAACTCGGCTGCGACGCTGTTGACGCCGGTGTCGGAGTCGTTGAGCCACACCTTCCCGGCGCGGGTGGTGTGGAGGACATCCCCGTTGGGCAGGACCGCGAGGTCCATCGGCTCACCGGGGCGGTCGTTGAGGGTCACCTTCTCGAAGTCGGTGTCCGGCGGCTGGGCGGCCGTGGGGGCCGCGTCCGCGGACGTCGTGAGGGGCAGAACCAGGAGGCCGGAGACCACGGTGGTGGCGACGCTCCAGAGGGTGAATCTGCGCACGGTCCATCTCCTTCTCTCGCTGTCGTGGGAGGGGAGCGAGATCGTCCGCGAACGTATCGATGTGACGCCGGTCACGTCAAGTGACTTGCGTACTTTCGCAAGATGATTTCGAAAGGTGGGACGACAATGCGCCTATGAGGCCGTCGAGAATGGGGTCTACAGCTCGCCGCTGCTGGGCGCGTACACCGAGGCGCTGATCAGGTGGGCGGCCCCGATGACGCCGCCCTCGTCACCCAGCTCGCTGAGCACGATCGGGAGGTTGCCGGTCGCCAGCGGCAGCGAGCGGCGGTAGGTCACGCTGCGGATCTCGGCGAGCAGGCCGTGGCCCAGCTTGCTGACCCGGCCGCCGATGACGATCAGGCCGGGGTTGAAGAACGAGACCAGGCTGGCCAGGACCTGGCCGATGCGGTGTCCGCTCTCCCGGATGAGCTGGACCGCCTGGGCGTCGCCGCGGGCCACCGCGATGGCGATGTCCTCGGCGCTCAGCTCACCCTTCTCCGCGAGCAGCTCGGCCAGCACGGGCGAGCGTCCGGAACGGGCCGCGGCGAGCGCCTCGCGAGCGAGCGCCGCCCCTCCGGAGAACGCCTCGAGACAGCCGGTGTTGCCGCAGGCGCAGGTGGGCCCGAAGTCCTCGACGCGGATGTGGCCGATGTCGCCGGCGCAGCCGTCGACGCCGCGGTAGAGCTCCCCGTCGACGACGATCCCGCAGCCGATGCCGGTGCCGATCTTGACGTAGAGGAAATCACGAGCGGTCCGGGCGACACCGGCGTGCTGCTCCCCCGCCGCGAGGACGTTCACGTCGTTGTCGAGCACGACCGGACAGCCCAGCTCCCGGGCGACTGCGTCGCGCACCGGGTAGCCGTCCCAGCCCGGCATGATCGGCGGGGACACCGAGACGCCGCGGTGGAAGTCGACCGGCCCGGGTACGCCGATGCCCGCGCCCATCGGCTCGGTGACGTCGTGCTCGTCCAGGAGCGCGCGTACCTCGTCGAGCGCGGTCGCGAGCACCTTCTCCGGGCCGCTGCGGATGTCGCAGGCCCGGGTGCGGGTGGCGATCACCGACAGGCGCCCGTCGGTGAGGCCCACCGACATGCTGGTGGCGCCGATCGAGATGCCGACGAACCGGATGTCCGGGGCGAGGTCGACCAGGGTCGAGCGCCGGCCGCCCCGGGAGGCCGCCGGCCCGACCTCGTGGGCCATGCCCAGCTCGGTGAGGCGACCGACCTCCGCCGCGATCGTGGTGCGGGAGACGTTCAGCCGGTCAGCGAGCTGAACCCGCGACAGCGGGCCCTCGTCACGGAGCTGGGCGAGCAGTCGTGCCTGCATGGAGGTCTCGGCCCGGCCGGCGAGTGAATGGCGCATACCGGCGATCCTGCCATGTGGCACGCCTGACTAGCCCAGGAGCGCGTCGACGAAGGCCTCAGGGGTGAACGGAGCCAAGTCGTCGGGGCCCTCACCGAGGCCGACGAGCTTGACCGGAACACCGAGCTCGCGCTGCACGGCGACGACGATGCCACCCTTGGCGGAGCCGTCGAGCTTGGTGAGGACGATGCCGCTGACCGCGACGGCCTCGCTGAAGACTCGGGCCTGGATGAGGCCGTTCTGACCGGTGGTGGCGTCGAGCACGAGCAGCACCTCGGTGACCGGTGTCTGCTTCTCGATGACGCGCTTGACCTTGCCGAGCTCGTCCATCAGGCCGGCCTTGTTCTGCAGCCGGCCGGCGGTGTCGACGATGACGGTGTCGACGCCGGTGTCGAGGCCCTCCTTGACCGAGTCGAAGGCGACGCTGGCCGGGTCGGTGCCCTCGGGGCCGCGTACGACCTCGACGCCGACGCGCTCGCCCCAGGTGGTCAGCTGCTCGGCGGCAGCGGCACGGAAGGTGTCGGCGGCACCGAGGACGACCTTGCGGTCTTCGGAGACCAGGATGCGGGCGAGCTTGCCGGTGGTGGTGGTCTTGCCGGTGCCGTTGACGCCGACCATCAGCACCACACCGGGGGCTCCGTCGGTGCCGCTGACCTGGAGGCGACGGTCCATGCCCGGGTCGACCAGCTTGATCAGCTCATCACGCAGCGCCGCCTTGACGTCGACCTTGCCGCCCTCGACGCGCAGGCGGGTGCGCAGGCCCTCGACCAGCTCCTGGGTCGGGGTGACGCCGATGTCGGCGGTGAGCAGCAGATCCTCGATGGACTCCCAGGTGTCCTCGTCGAGCCGGTCGGACGAGAGCAGGTTGAGCAGGCCACGGCCCAGCGCGTTGGAGCCGGCCAGGCGCTGGCGCAGCCGCACCAGGCGGGAGGCGGTGCTCTCCGGCTTCTCGATGACCGGTGCGGCGGGCTCCGCCGGCACCGTCTCCGGCTCGGCCTCCCCGACCGTCGGCCCCTCTACGGTCGGCGCAGTTGGGCGGGTGATGACATCGGTCCCCGCCTCGGTCGGCAGCGAACGGTCCTTGCGGCGCCGGGTGCTGGCGACCAGACCGATGATGCCGCCGCCGATGATCGCGACAGCGGCGACCGCGATGATGACGATGAGGGTGACCATTTCCATGGGCCTCATCCAATCAAACTAGCCGTGATTCTTCGTAGTTCCTGGCTTGCCCTCACCGAGCAGCTCGGTGAGATGGCTCTCGCGGCGGGTCTGCAGGCGCGTGGCCGGGCTGAGCGTGGGGGCCGTGTCGACGGCACGCTCCATCGCCTTACCGAGCTTGGTGGCGTACGGCATCTTCTGTCCGCGGTGGGGGAAGACCGTGTAGACGATCACGAGTCCGGCCAGCGCGACGATGAGGAGCATCGCCACGAAGATGACAAGGATGGTCAGCACGGCGTCCACCCTCGCACACCCCGCGCCCGGAGCCCACAACGGCACGCGCGGGCACGCGCGCCCGCGCCCGGGGTGTCCCGTCGTACGGCGCGGGATCTCGACAACGTACACCGGGCCGGTAGTGTTTCACGGCATGAGGATCATCGGGACAATGATGGTCCGGGACGAGGTCGACATCGTCGCCGCGATGATCGAGCACCACCTGGACCAGGGTGTCGACACCTTGATCGTCACGGACAACGCGTCGGTCGACGGCACCACCGAGGTGCTCGAGCGCTACGCCGCCACGGGACGGGTCGAGCTCCACCACGACCCCGTCCACGAGAAGCAGCAGGGCAAGGTCGTCACCTCGATGGCCCGACGCGCCCGCACCCATTTCCGCGCCGACTGGGTCCTCAACCTCGACGCCGACGAGTTCCTGGTGCCCAAGGACAAGGGCCTGACCGTACGCCACGCGCTCGAGGCCACTCCCCTCTCGCTCAACGCGTTCACCGTCGAGGTCGAGAACCTCGTCGGTCCGCCCGCGTGGACCGGCGGCGGCATCAATCGGCTCCAGTGGCGCGACCGGCGCTCCGACGAGCGCCTCGAGGCGGTCGGGCTCCACGCGCATCCGACGCCCAACGCGATCCACCGCGGCGAGTCGGACATCAAGGTCGTCCAGGGCAACCACTTCGTCTCGCTGATGAGCAACGGCCAGCCGCCCGACGAGGTCGCACTCGAGGTGCTCCACCTCCCCTGGCGCTCCTGGGCCCAGCTCGAGCGCAAGGTGATCAACGCCGGAAAGGGCTACGAGGCCAACCCCGACCTGAAGCCGAGCCCGCGCCACCACGGGATGCGCGACTACCAGCGCTACCTGAGCGGCACCCTTCAGGACGCCTATCTCGCGCGCACGCCGACCCGGGCCGAGCTCGCCGCCGGCGCCTTCTCCGGGGACTACTCGTTCGACGACTGGCTGACCTACCACCTGCACATCGTGCTCGGGCGCGCGCTCGTCCTCGACCTCATGCGTGACGTGCTCGACCCCGAGAACGACAAGGCCGTGCCCGACGACGAGCACGCTCTTGGTGCCGAGCGCGGCCGGGCCGCACTGGCCGCCGAGCCCTACATCCCACCCCGCACCAGCTGAAACTCTCTTCTCAGGAGGACCTGTCTTGCCCACCTTCAGGGGCGCCGTACGCCGCGGCCTCGCCGCCGCAGGTCTGCAGACCGTCCGTGCCGCCGATGCCGAGGCCGCTCGCCTGCACGGTCGGATCGACGAGCTCAAGCAGCGCAACCAGAAGCTGCGTACGAAGGTGGAGGGGCTGCAGGGCGACCGGAACCGCACCACCGCGGTGCCGGCGATCCCGGGCCTGGACCGACTCGAGCTGCGTCGCGAACAGGTGCTCGCCGGGGTCAAGCCCGACGCCCTGATCCTGGAGATCGGCCCCGCGCACAACGCGATCCTGCCCAAGCGGGACGGCTATGACGTGCGCATCGTCGACTATCTCGACCGCGAGGGTCTGGTTCAGCGCTACGCCGGTTTCTCCCAGTACGACCCCGATGACATCGAGGAGGTCGACTACGTCTTCCGGCCGGGAACTCCCTGGTCAGACGTGATCCCGGAGCGCTTCGACCTCGTCGTCGCCTCCCACGTCATCGAGCACACCACCTCGATGATCGACTTCATCAACGAGTGCGAGAAGCTGCTCGACCCCGAAGGCGTGCTCGCCCTGGTCATCCCCGACCACCGCTACTGCTTCGACCGCTTCCGTGAGCGCGCCTCCCTCTCGCGGGTCATCGACGCCTCGCTCTACCCGTCCTCGGTGCACACCATGGGTGCGGTCATCGAGGAGCGGCTCAACGCCGCCAAGCACGGCGGCATCACCGCCTGGGGTCCGCGCCACAAGGGCGACTACACCTTCGCCCACGGCCTGGAGGCCGTGAAGGCAAGTGGCCAGGAAGCCCAGCGCGGGGAGCGCTACATCGACACCCACAACTGGGTCTGCACCCCCAACCACCTCCGCCTTCTGCTCCAGGACCTCGCCGACCTCGACCTCATCTCGATGCGGGAGACCTCCTTCCACGACACCGTCAAGCACGAGTTCTTCATCAACCTCTCCCCCTCCGGCGAAGGCACCGGCCTCACCCGCGAGGAGCTCGTCGTCCTGGCCGACGACGAGCGCCGCGTACTCGACCAGGCAGTCTTCGAGAAGATGTAGCCGAGTCGGCGCGAAATCCTCCACACCAGCGGGCGGTCACCCGAACCGTCACCCCGGTCGGCCGAGGCGTCACGTAGGTCGGCCGAAGCGTCGCTTAGGTCGGCCGACTTGGCACTGCCGTGACGTTTCGCCCGACGTACGTGACGCCTCGGCGGTCAGTGGCGGCGGAACTCGCGGAGGGCTAGGGCGGCGGCGAGGCCTATGACGACGCCGAGGAGGGTCTCGGCGAGGCGGGACCAGAGCAGGGCGTCGACGGGCTGCGGGTGGCCGAGCTGGACCATCAGCAGCGAGAGCGGGGTGATGGCGACGAGGGCGAGGCCGTAGTGACGCCCGACGAGCAGCTCGGTGATCGCCTGGAGCGCGGCGACGACCACCGCGATGACGAGGGCGGGGAGGGAGACGGAGAGCAGCACCGCTGCCAGGACCAGGCCGATCAGGGTGCCGACGACGCGCTGCAGCCCGCGGGTCGTCTGCGCCAGCAGCCCGGTGACGCCGAACGGCACGGCCGCGGCGACCATCGCCCAGTAGGTGTGGCTGAGCCCGAGCGCGGTCGAGACCGTACCGGCGACCACGACCGCGACGACGACCGCGGTCGCGTGGTCGAGGCGTACCTCACCCCGGCTCGCCTCGACCGAGGCTCCGCTGCCGACCAGCCGCTCCTCGAGCAGCCCGAGGAGCACGGCGACCAGGGCCGCGGCGGCGGCTACGCCGACAGCAACCGCGACTCCCGACAGCGTCACCGGGAGCGCGGCACACGTCGCCACCGCGAAGACCGGGAACATCGGCCCCGGCGGCCGCAGCACGAACCGGTCCGAGAGCATCGACCCGGCCGCGGCCCATACCGCGGCGACGGGAATGACGAGCCAGGCCCGGTGCGGGGAGGTCGCGACGAGCGCGCCGCACAGGACCGCGGCACACATCAGCGCCCCGGCGGCAGTCTGGGTCCGCCAGCGTCCTCGCAGCGGCTGGCGGCCGCCGTAGATCGAGGCAAAGGTGCCGAAGCAGGCGTACGCGGCCAGCTCGATGTGTCCGATCCCGGCCAGCGCCATCAGCCCGACGAGCAGCGTGACGCTCGCGCGCCAGGCGGGCGAGTGGCTTCCTGGCGCCGGTGAGACCCGGACGGACTCCTGCATCAACCGCTCGAGTCGGCTCCGGCCGCTGACTGACCGGTCTCGTCCTTGCCGTATCGCCCTCATCGCACCAGGTACCTTACGGCCACCCGGAACCACCAGATAGTCCAGGGAGTTTTCGTCGGTTACCAGCCGGTAGAGCGACGGAAACTCCCTGGACTACCCGGCAGGGTTCAGCTCAGCCGGCCGAGAAGCACAGCGACACCGTCTCCGTCCAGGTCCGCCACCACCTCGCGCCGACCGGCCATCGCCATGATCAGGTCGAGCAGGCGGCCGCTGACCTCGGGACCTTCCCCGGCCGCGAAGTCGGTGTCGACCGCGCGGAGCCGAAGCCCCTCGACCAGCGACTTGCTGTTGACCGCGAAGTCCTTGGTGGCGAAGAACCTGGCGACCGCAGCGAGCCCTTCGGGGTCGGGGTCGTGCCGGATGCCGAGGGGCCGCCGGATGTCCTCGCTGTGCACGATCATCTCCCCGAGCCCGCCGACGCTCTCCTTCCGCGGCAGCCCGATGGGTCCGATCCCGGCGTACATCTCGAGCGTCTCCTCCGGCGAGGATCCGCGGAACTCCTCGAGCCGCCTGCGGTTGTGTACGTCCGGATCGAACCGCGCCCCGATCATGCTGCGCAGCCAGGCCGGGAACGAGAGTCGGGAGGCGGCGCCGAGGTGCGCCACGACCTCCTCAGCGTCCCACTCGCCACAGAGCGTGGCCGAGCGCCACTGTTCGGGCGAGAGCGACCTCAGGTCATCGACCAACGCGTCCCGCTCGCGCAGCTGGATCACCGACAGCTTCGTCATGCGCATACTCTGACAGGTTCGTGCGCCGCGAGCAGTGACGCCTCGGCCGACGTACGTGACGCCTCGACCGACGTACGTGACGCCTCGACCGACGTACGTGACGGCTCGACCGACGTACGTGACGGCTCGGCTAGGGGCGGTCGCGCTTGGCGCGCTCCTCGAGAGCGATGTCGAGGAGGGAGCGGGCGCGGGCGTCGAAACCGTGGTCGCGGTGGATGCGGGCCGCCTCGGCGCGGATGTGCTCGTCGGTGCCGAAGACGACCGAGGGGTCGGGCATCGAGGACCTTTTCACCAGGTCCTCGGGGGTCTCATAGACCTGCACGGTGTCACCGAAGACGTCGCGGAGGCCGACGACGTCGTCGGAGATGACCCGGGCACCGGAGGCGACGGCGTCGAAGAGCCGGTTGGAGATAAAGCCGTAGTCGCGCATGTCTGCCCAGTGGTCGTTGAGCACGACCCCGGCGGCCCGGTACTCGGCACCGAGGCGGGTGTTGGACATGTGCTGGGCCTTGACGTAGTGGCGCGGGATGTAGGGCTCCCAGCCGTGGCCGTAGACCGACAGCGGCAGTCCTGCCGAGACCGCGTCGTGGATGATCGGGCGCTCGACGTCGCGCGAGGTGCCGACGAAGAGCACCGCGTGACCGGAGTCGGGCAGCGCCCGGTCGGGGTTGAACAGCTCGGGGTCGGTGGCCTGCAGCAGCGGGTCGATGCGGATGCCCCACCGTGCCGACATCCGCTCGGCCCAGATCGGCCCGGCTGCCAGCAGCCGGTCGAACGAGGCCGCCTCGGCGCGGGTGACCGCGTCGGGGTGGGAGATCACCCAGCCGATGTTGATCCGGCCGTCGGGCGCGGGGAAGTAGCGCGAGAGACCGCGCAGGGTGACCACGACCTCGTCGTCGAGCGCGCTCGGCCGCTCCCACTCGTAGTGGTGGTCGACGACCGCCGACTGGCCGAGCCTACGCAGCGATCGGGCCAGCGCGCGGGCGAAGTGGGTGTCGCCCCACCGCTCGCCCTCCGGCGCCCCGGGCGCGGAGATCTTGATCGACCAGCGGAGCTGCGGGATGCCCTCGACGACCGAGGCGCGCGGCATCGGGGCGAGGATCGGGCGGGTGGCGGCGTACGTCTTAGCAGGGCCGGTCGGGTTCCCGGCCGCCGTGCGGCCGACGACCTGGTAGCCACAGGCCGCCCAGGCGGCTACGTCGTCGCGAGGCTCGGTGCGCCCGGCCCAGCGGTCGAGGTAGATCAACCGGTTGCGCGGGGCGCGGGCGAAACGACCCTTCGACTTCGACTCGTGGTGGACGACCTCGGCGGAGGTCACGACCCGGAACGCTCCCGGTCGCAGCGCGGCGAGCCGGTGGCACAGGTCGACGTCCTCCATGCCGTTGGTGAAGATCGGGTCGAACCCCTCACACGCGACGACGTCGCGGTAGCGCATCACCAGCGCCGCGCCGGTGAGCGCGGAGAACGGGTGACCCTCGAGGCCGGCGGCGTCCTCGGGCGGGTACTCGGCGAGCATGTTGTAGGGCAGCCCGCCGTAGGGCGGGAAGACGACCCCGGCCGATTGCACCGACCCGCTCGGGTAGAGCAGAAGCGGCTGCGCCGCGAGCACCTCGGGGTCCTCGAGAGCCGAGACCAGCGGCTCCAGCCAGCCGGCCAGGGCCGTGGTGTCGTTGTTGAGGAAGACCACGGTCTCCCCTGTGACGTACGGGATGGCGAGGTTGTTGCCGAGCGCGAAGTTGTGGTTGACGGTGCTGTGGACCACCTTCACCTCGGGGAACCGCAGCGGCAGCGAGTCGAGCACCGCCGAGACGCGGGCCGAGGAGCCGTTGTCCCAGACCACGATCTCGAGCCGCTTCTCCCCCGCGCCGTGCTCCATCACGGCCTCGACCGCACCCACGGTCAGCAGCGAGTCGTCGTAGGTGGGGATGACCACCGAGACCACGTCCGGGTCAGGGGTGCGCGAGCCGAGCGCGGCCCAGTCGATGAAGGTCCGGTTGCGTACGACGTCCTCCCACGACTCGAGGTCGAAGGGGTCGAGCGGGAGCCGGTCCTGGCGCGGACGGCGCGGGTTGATGCCCTGACGGCGCTCGACGCCGACCTCGGGCACGACCTCGACCACCGCCCGGGAGGTCAGCCGCAGCACGAGGTCGTAGGCCCAGCCGAAGCCGATGTCGTCACGGGGACCGCCGACATCTTTCAGCAGCGGCACCGAGATCAGCAGTCGCGAGAGCAGGGTCCGCATCAGCGGACCGGGCACGTCAGTCCCCGGCGAGGCCGGAGGTACGTCGACGGCGAACCGTTGCTCAGCCTGCCAGGGACGCTCCAGCACGTCGGCGACCAGCGGCTTCCCGGCCGCCTCGGCCACCGAGACCAGCCGCGCGAGACGGCCGGGCGTCCAGACGTCTCCCCCCGCGACGTACGCGACGAAGTCGCCGCTCACCTGCGAGAACGCCGCGACCACGCCGGGCTCACCGCGATCCGGGTCGCCGAGCACCACCCGGGCGCCAGGGGTGACCTCGAGGATGACCTCGGCCACCGACGGGGTCAGGCCGCGGTCGATGACGATGACCTCGGTGCTCACCCCGGTCTGGGCGGCGACGCTGTCGAGCGTCGCCCGGGCGAGCTCGTCGGAGGCGCCCAGATCGACGATGACGCTGACCGTGCCCGCCGGCTCACGACCGGCGAGGGCGGCAGAGGCGGCCGGGGCGCGGTCGATGTCCGGCCGCCAGGTCTTCGGGACGCCCTGCCGGGCCTGCCACTCCGCGCGCCGGTCGCGGATCCAGTCGCGCAGATCGGGGAACCGGCCGTCGACCTGCTCCAGCCAGTCGTTGGCGCGGCGTCCGTTGCGGGCGCCACGGTCGACGTAGTGACCGATCGCACCGCCGTAGAAGTTCTCGGTCTTGCGCCGCTCGGTGTAGCCGTCGGTATCGAAGAGCGGATGCGTCGGCTGCAGCCACAGCTCGGCGCGCAGCCAGTAGAGGAACGGGTCCTGGTCGCCCATCTGCTTGCGCAGCCGCGGGGTCAGCCGCGCGAGGAAGAACTCCGGGTCGAAGAGCGGGCTGGGCTGCGCCAGCGGCTTGGCCGGGTCCTGCTCGAGATAGTGCCGGGCGGCCCGTTTGCGGTCGAGGCGCTGGCCGACCTGCTCGGCGTACCACTCGTGGTCGAACAGCGGGCAGTCGACGAGCAGACGTACGTCGTCGGCCCGGCTGTAGAGGGGCGAGTCGTTGTAGACCTTGCGAGCAAGGTCTCGCCCCCTGCGCAGTCCGCCACGTGCGATGCGCTTCAACTCTTCGTCCACAGAGGTCCCCCAAGACGCTCTAGATCGTGCTACGGCGGTGGATCAGCCTGTCACAGTGCCGGACAACGGTGAATGGCGCCACGCAAGATTTAGCCAGGCGTCACGGTCAGTTCTGCCGCCACAGCGGCAGGACCGCCTCCCGGATCTCGTCGGGCATCGGTGTCACCGGACGTGACGGGTCGGTGTTGTCGACGTAGACGTGCACGAACCGGCCCTCCGCCGCGGCCTCCTCGCCCGGCCCCTGGAAGAGCCCGATCCGGTAGATCACCGACGAGCTCCCGACCTTGTCGACGACCAGCCCGGCCTCGACCGGCTCGGGGAACCCGATCTCGCGCAGGTAGCGGCACGAGGTCTCCGCGACGATCCCGATCTTCGGCAGCTTCCGCACGTTCACGCCGGTCGTCTCGAACAGGTAGGCGTTGACGGCGGTGTCGAAGTACTCGTAGTAGGTCGCGTTGTTGAGGTGACCGTAGGCGTCGTCATCGCGCCAGCGGGTGGTGATCGTGCGCCAGTGCACATAGTCGGCGCGGGTCGGGGCCTTGCGGTCAGGAGTGCTCATCGCGGCTGATCTTAGATCCTAGAGCTCGTCCTCGACCGCACGGACCAGATAGGGCGCCAGCGTCATCGAGAAGGTCGCGGTGATGTGGCTCCGGTCGCGATAGGCCTGCACGTGGCCGACCACCAGGGGACACCGGTCCTCGTCGCAGTAGGCCGCAGAGAGGTCTATCAGGGAAGCGCCCGGCCCAGCCAGGCGGACCGCCTCGGCGAGCGGGTCAGAGGTGGCGTACGCCTCCTGGCGGGTCATCTCGCACGCGCCGGCGTCCGCGAGCGTCTCGATCTCGTCGAGACAGGTCGCCGCCTCGGGGGTGAGGTACGGGTTGTCGGCGAGCGCGACGATCTTCGTGCCCCGCTCGAGGATCGGCTTCCAGGCCTGGGCGAGCTGGTCGGCGACCGGGTCCGGCTCGCCGGCCGCGAGGTTCGGATTGCGGCGTTGGGTGACCAGCACGACGTCGTACGCCTCCTGGTCGAGCTGCTCGATCAGCGCCTCGCGGTAGGCGCGGCGCGGGTCACCCGCGGTGGCCGGGAGCAGCCCTCCGCCGTTGGCGACCAACGTGTCGACCGACCATCCTGAGCTCTCGGCGACCCGGGTCAGGCCGGGGATCAGCGAAGCACCGTGCGAGTCACCGACCAGCGCGACCCGGAGCGCATCCGGGTCGTCGGAGCCGAGGTGGCAGACCTTGGGGCGGGCGTCGGCGGCGTACGTCTTGATCTCGGGGAGATAGCAACGGTAGGCCCGGCCGGTGTCATCCTTGCGGGCGATCGGCGCAGGGAGAAGTACGCCGTCGAGCTCCGGGTTCCGGCACCCCTCCATCAGGGCGGCGGCGCCGAAGCACTCGGTGTCTCCCGATGCGAGCGCCTCAGCCTGGCCGCGACTCTCCTCGACCAGGTTGCGTCCATGCAGGATCCCCGGGACCGCGGCGGCGACGACCAGGGCCGCTCCGAGCACCCCGAAGAGGAAGGCCCGCGGGGTGCTCCCCAGGATCGGTCCGGTGCGGAACGGCGTCTCCACGAACCGGTAGGTCAGGGCCGCGAGGCCGATGGTGACCAGGAGGATCAGCGGCTCGCGGAGCCAGGTGCCGAGCACGGGGCCGGTCTCGGGGAGCACGACCACGAGCGGCCAGTGCCACAGATAGAGCGAGTAGGAGATCGTCCCGATCCACTGCACGACCGGATGGCCGACGACCCGAAGCCCGAGGCCGCGTGGCGCGCCCGCCCAGATGACCAGCGCGGTGCCGACGACCGGCAGCAGCGCCACCCAGCCAGGGAACGGCAGCGAGTCGTTGAAGAGCAGCAGCGCGCCGAGCACCCCGAGCCAGCCGGCCACTGCTGCGTACGGCGCCCAGCGCCCGGGAACGCGCTTGAAGGAGAGCGGCAGCACAGCGATGAGACCGCCGACCGCGAACTCCCAGGCGCGCGCGTAGGTGACGAAGTAGGAGTCGGCGCCGTCCGCCGCGGTGACATAGACCGAGGCCACGAAGCTGACCACGAAGACGGCGAGGAAGACCGCCCGGATCGCCGTCAGCCGCACCGTGGGCCGTCGCCGGGTCAGGAGCGCAACCGCGGCGATCAGCAGCGGCCAGATGAAGTAGAACTGCTCCTCGACCGAGAGGGACCAGTAGTGCTGCACTGGCGATGGCGGGTCCTCGGCGGCGAGGTAGTCGACCGCCGCCCAGGACAGCTGCCAGTTCTCCACGTAGAACGCGGCCGCGACCGTCTCTCGCAGGAACTGCTGCCACAGCGCCTCCGGCACCAGGACGTACGTCGCCCCCGCACTACACACGAGCACCAGCAGCGCCGCGGGGAGCAGCCGCCGGATCCGGCGGGCCCAGAATGTGCCCAGCCGCACCCCGCCGGGCTTGGCGGCCTCGCGCACCAGGTGGGAGGTGATCAGGAAGCCCGAGATCACGAAGAAGACGTCGACGCCTGCGTAGCCGCCCCGGATCGCCCCCGGCCAGAGGTGGAAGAGCACAACTCCCAGCACCGCGGCCGTACGCAGGGCCTGGATCTCCAGCCGCTTGTCCCGCACCGGCTGCCCGGTCTGCGCGGGCTGCCCGTCCGTGGCGGGCGCGACCGCGACAGCGGTCACCTGCGCACCCGGCGGACGATCCCGCCCGCCACCCGGCGGGCCTTGCGGACGCCGCGCTCGCCGAAGCTCAGCGGGATCTCGATCCCGTGGCGCGGGCGACCGTCGAGCTGGACGATCTGCGCCCCCTCGCCGATCCGCTCGCCGATGACGTCCTCGTGGATGATCACCGGCCCGGCGAACTCGCCCAGCGCGTCGCGGCCCTCGAACCGCATCCGCCAGCGACCACCCGAGAGCGCGGCGGTCGGCAGCGCGACCTCGAGGCTGCCGGAGGCGAGCTCGGTGGCGTCGTAGTCCAGCGTCCGGCGCCGGCGGTCGTGGAGAAACACGACGCGGAGCCTAGCGGGCCCGACCATCGTATGGGCCAGGTGGAGGCGCGCGCGGCCGTCGACGAGCGAGAGCGAGGTCGCGGTCACCGGGTCGGTGGCGCCGGAGACCACCCGGCGCAGCAGCTCGGGGCCGTCCTCGAGGGCGGCCATGATGCGGGCGAGCCGCCAGCCCGGCGCCGCGCCCGCCTCCCCCGCTTCGCCGGTCTCGCCCGTCACGACCGCCTCGGCGACCGCGGTGAACAGGTCACGGTGCTTGAGCACCAGGTCGGCGAGGTCGTCCCCGACGAGCGTCTCGTCGCCCAGCGAGATCGTCGCGACGGCGTTGACCAGCGGCCGCTGGAGCGTACGCAGCGGCACCACGCCGCTGTCGGCGACCAGCTGCAGCGTCTCCAGGATGTCGGCGACCGTCCGATCGCCCCAGCGGACGTCGTCACCGATCAGCCGGGCGGCGGTCGCCCACTGGCCCGACTCGACCAGGCGCCAACCCCACCGCTTGTCGCGCTCCAGGTCGTCGACCAGGTCGTCGATGCCGGCGTCGCCGAAGAGGGCGATCAGCTCGGCGATCAGCGCCCGCGCCGGCTCCAGCGCCACCGGATCGATCACGGACATGCCACGCAACGCGCGGACGATCGCCATCCAGCCGTCGGCGTCGAAGATCAGCGAGGCATACTCCGCGCGCACATCCGGGTCGCCGAGCGCGACGATCCGGCGGGCACAGCGCAGCTCCTGCTCCAGGTAGCTGATGATCCCCGCCGGCGAGTGCGACTTCGCCGTCATCGACCCCGGTCCGGGCCGGTCGCGATAGACGTAGACCGTATCGGTCACGATGTCGAAGCGGGCCGTGGTCAGTGCGTGCACCATCGGCTCGATGTCGTTGGACCGCGAGGCGTCGGGGAACGAGATCTGGGCCGTGTCCCAGAAGTCGCGCCGGAAGACCCGGTTCCAGCAGGCCCGGTTGCGCAGGGCCGACGGCGCGTCGGCCAGCCTCACCAGGGTGCGCTCCTCGTCGAACGCCGGCCACGCCCGCACCGGCCACCAGACCCGGTCGCTGAAGAGCTTGAAGAACCGGCCGACGACCATGTCCGAGCCGGTCTCCTGCGTCTTGCACAGCATCGCGGCGTACGCCCCGCGGGGCACCAGGTCGTCGCCGTCCGCGAACGCGAGGAAGCGGCCCCGCGCCAGCGAGACACCGTGGTTGCGCGCCTGTCCCCCGCCCTTTCCGGGCGAGCGGACCACCTTCAGGCGCGGGTCGCGGGCGGCGTACGCCTCGGCGATCTCGAACGTCTCGTCGCTCGAGGCGTCATCGACGACGATGACCTCCATGTCGACCGGATCGGCAGGCGTGGACTGGTCCTCGAGGATGGAGGAGAGAAGCTCGCCGACCCACAGGCCGACATCGTGCGTCGGGACGACGACGGAGAGCTCAGGTGTGGTCATCGGGCTGCACTCTCCAGGTCGCCGGCCAGATCGCTTGCCAGCCCATCAAGCAGCCGCAGGTAGTCGCGCGACATGTCATAGGGCGTGTACGCACGGGTGAACTCCTGAGCAGCCCGGTGCCGCGACTCCTGCCCGACCAGGGCCTCCAGGATCGCCGCCGCTAGCGCCACCGGCTCATCAGGCTCCGGCGCGTACGTCACCACCCACGGCTGATTGGCGAACTGCCGCGCGACGGGCGTGTCCGCCGGGATCAGGGCGGTGCGGCCGAAGGTGCCGGCGGCCAGCAGCGATCCGGAGTTGAGGATGCGCCGGTACGGCAGCGCCACGACGTCGCTGGCCCGCATCCAGTCGGAGAAGTCGGCCGTCTCGACGAACCCGAGCCGCTTGACGATGTTGGGTGCCGAGAGCATCTCCTCGACCGTCTCCACGTCGGAGACGGGCACCACCTTGCCGGCCACGACGAAGGTCAGGTCGGGCACCTCCTCGGCCGCGATCTCCACCGCCCGGCAGAGCACGTCGAGGCCCTTGTACGCCCGGATCTGACCGATGAAGCCAACCGTCGGCACCCCCTGCGGGACCCCGATGCGTTCGCGCGAGGCGGCGTCGTCACCGCCGTCGGGGTAGACGCCGAGGTAGGACGAGTGCGGCAGGTCGACGACCTTGTCCGGCGGGAGCGCGTAGTACGCCGCGGTCTCCTCGACGGTCGCCGGGTTGAGCTGGATGATCCGGGTCGCGTAGCTCGCCAGCGCCTTGGCGACCGCGAGCTCGACATCGACGTAGTCGGCCTCGTGGGCGATCGAGTTGTGCACCGTCCACAGCACCTCGGCGCCACGGTCGCGCAGGCCGCTCAGCACGTCCTCGAACCGGGCGGCGCTGGCCCACGCGTCCTCGCGGCTCTCGCAGCCGGCGGTCACCGGCGAGGTCCAGTGGACGTGGAGCACGTCTCCCCGCCCCATGTGCTCCACCCGCGCCTCGAGCCGGTGCAGCCCCTGCACTCCCTCGACGACGTCCCAGCCCGCCGCCCGCGGTGCCACGGTGAGCATCGTGAGGTAGGGGTTGCTCCGGTAGTAGGGGAACGACAGCAGGGTCGAAGGCATGTGGGGGGTCCTCAAAGTACTTAACCGTGACGATCCCCCGAACGCCGAGACCACGTCTCGCCGGTGCCCCGGTTGGCCGGTGACCGGAGGATTCTAGGCAGGCAAAAGAACCCACTTTGACCACTCAGAAGGCTTCCCCGCATGCCTTCATCACGGGTTCATCGATGGTTCATCGAACCCACCCCCGCTGGTGGTCAAGCCTCTCGAGAACCCGTCACCCAGCGCCGTCTCTCGCCTTCACCCAGTCGTCGTACGGCACCGGGTCGGCGTCGTTCTCCGCCTGGCCGACGATGCTCTCGGTGAACCAGGTCCGTAGCGACACCATCTCCGGTGTGGAGCGCAGGGTGAGCAGCTGGTGGGTCTCGCTGACCTCGTCGGCCAGGTTGTCGGCGGCCAGCAGCTCACGCAGCATCGGGGCCATCTCACGGGGAAGGGTCATCTCGATGTCGACGTACGCCAGCCCCGCCGCGGCCGCGTCCATAGCGGTCCGACGACCCATGTGGCGTGCGAAGGCCGGCCGGGTCACCAGCCGCTCGATGAGCTGGCCGAGCTCACGCGGAGGGGTCGGGCCGTCGTCGGAGTCGATGAGCTGGAGCTCACGGACCAGGTCGTCGAGACGCTGGTCGATCTGGAGCCCGAGATACACCGGGCACCGGGGCAGCTGGACGGTGACCCAATGCGAGGGCAGGACCACCGGCTCCGGCATCCCCTGCTCGCCGTACCCCACGATGGGAGGTCGTACGTCGTGTTCGACGCCGTCACCGACGAGGTCTGCCCAGATACGCCGGCCGTCGCCGCGCTCCTCGATCCCCCATGACTTCGCCAGCACCGACACGATCGCCAGCCCGCGCCCGGTGGTGCCCTGGCTCTCGACGGAAGGCGGGGCGACGGCGGGGAGCGGGATCAGCGCGCCGTCGTCCTCGACACTGAGCCGTACGCCCGGCTCGAGGTCGCTCATCCGAACCTGCATGTAGGGGCTGCCGCTGTGGAGGGCGGAGTTCGCCGCCATCTCGGTGATACACAGGGCGGCATCGTCGACGAGATGCTCGCGACCCCACTCCCGGAGCCCGTCGCTCACGAACCGGCGCGCACCTGGCACGCTGGCGGCCTCGGCGGCGAGGCGCACCCGCAGCTCAGGACGGCCTCTGTCGGGCACAGAGATCATGGGTCCAGTCTGCCCCGCGTCTCGCCCGCCCGTGACCGAACGCGGCAGGCCGGTCAGTCAGCGGTGATGGAGCGCCGGGCCCGGTGCCGGCGGACCGCAGCCCGGTTGGCGCAGCGGACCGAGCAGTAGCGCTGCCGTCCGTTGCGGGTGACGTCCACGACCACGGCGGAGCAAGGGTCCCCCTCCACCCTCCCCGCTTCGCACCGACCCAGCCGATGGATGCCCCGAGTGGTCAGGTGCAGCGCCGTACCCACGCTGATCACCGCGCGCAGCACGTCGGAAAGCGAGTCGTTGGCGTCGTCGCGGAAGTGGAGATGCCACCCTTCCTGGTCGTGGTCGGTCAGCCTCGGATATGCGGTCGCCTGCGCCATCAGATCGTTGAGCAATCTCGCCCGTTCCGCGGGCTCCGGCGCATCGACGACGCGAAGCCACTCATCGATCACCCGCCGGGTGCGCGCGTGGTCGTCCGGAGACTCGGCGAAGTCCATCGTCATCCCGAACTCCCGGGTCCGAGCCTCGATGCCGACCCGGTCCGCAGGCCAGTCGTCGGCGAGCGAAGCAGCCAGGAGCACGGCGTACTCGCCGTAAGGGTTGAGATGCATAAGACCATTACAACAGAGTGGCGACCATGACCGACAGCGCAACAGAGGAGTCCCGGCGCGTGGGCGCCACCCACGACCACGGCTGGCTCACCGAGTCCAGCCATCAGACCTCGGAGGGCCTCGTCCTCTATGTGCGCTGCGCGCGGTGCGGCGTACGTCGCGTCGACCTCATGCCTCATCCGCTCCTACCGCCGCGGGCGCTGAGCCGCGAGCAGCGGTGAGCGGAGAGCGTCACTTCACCGCGCCCAGGTCCTGATGCCCGCGCGCAGTCCGACCGGTCAGGGACGGAAGGTCGTGCGGTACTGCGTCGGGGTGTGACCGGTCAGGTCGCGGAAGCCGGCGTTGAACGCTGACAGCGAGGTGTACCCGATGCTGTGCGCGATGGTCGCGACGGAGTCCTCACCGGCAGCAAGTTCTTCGATCGCGCGCACCACCCGCATCCGCCGCAACACCGCAGTCCAGGTCATCCCGCACTCGGTCTCGAACCGGCGGGCCAGCGACCGCGGCGCCAGTCCCACGTCGCGGGCGATGTCCTCGAACCGGACGTCCTCGGCCAGCCGGTCGTTGGTCACGGCCAACGCCCGACGCAGCTCCGGTGACCGGCCGGCGGGCACCTTGACGGGGCTGGGATTCTGCGCCAGCCGCCACGCCACCGCAGCCAGCGCGCCGAACATGCTGCGTGCATACGATGACAGCGGCTCGGCAGCGTCGGGCCAATCGACGCATTCCGACACCAGGGCCCGGCCCAAGGGGCTGAGGTCGAACACGGTCAGCGGCGCGGGCGGCGGCGAGGTAAAGCCGACGTCGAACAGCACGGAGGACGTCTTCACCGGTTGCGGGATGGCGACCGAGATCGGCTCGTCCGCAGCAATGAGCGCGGCCCGTGCAGGAGGCAGCACCCACGAGCTGCCGTGCGCCTCCAGCCGCAAGGCGCCCCGGGAGGCACAGAGCAGATAGTGCCGGTCGACGCGAAGCTCGGCTGCCGGTGCTGCCGCGAAGTCCCGCACGAACGCGTACGCCTCGCGTGTCAAGAACGGCCTCGCACACGCTCACCCTAGACCACGATGCCGGTCAGACGGTCTCGAGAAGAGTGGCCCGAAACCGGCGACTCACCGGAGGCGCGGAAAGCAACGGACGGATCACCGTGCCGGATCGATCGAACACATCAGTGGCGAGGTAGTCGGCGAAGGACGACTCGTCGTCCCATTCGTGGATGACGACCACGCCCTCCTCGTCGTCGCGAGCGGCATACACCCTGAACTCGAGGTTGCCCGGCATGGCACGGATCTCCTCGCGCTCGTTGTCGAGATGGGCAAGGACAACGGCCCGGTCGATGGGTGCGGTGCGCAGGTCGAGTACGGCGATGAACATTGAAAACTCCTGACAGTCGAGCCGGCGTTGGTGCCGGTCCTCGCAATCCTTCACCGCCGGACAGGGAGCCGGCTCGCGTCAGCCAGACACGTTCTTGCTCGCAGCGGACAGCCGCAACGCTCGGCTTGATGCTGTTGACCTCGGGTGCCCGAGCTTCCAGATGAACCAATGCCGTTGGCAGCAATCAAGACGCGCGCGCCGTTTCAGGCTGCGCACCGTTGGTCGACTTCCGATCCGTGACACGCGTCGTCGCCGGCCACATGACTATGGCGGCAAGGACGAGGAGCGCGCCAGCGGGAGCTTCAGTCCAGGGGGCTGTGTCGTGGGAGACATAGCCCGCAGCGATTGGACCAACGAGGAAGTATGTCGGCAGCACAGTCGTCGCGGCGATCAGCAGCGCTGTCACCACCATGCTCGCGGGCCGCGCTGTGGACGGCCGGTCTTCGGAAGCCTCGGGCCGTCCAGTCGGGATGTACCCACCCGCTGCGATCGCGGTAGCAATGATCAGCGCGGTGGGCCACAGCACGTTAACGACAATGAGCGCCGTCAGGTAGAAGCCCGGAACGGTGACCGGCCTGCCCGCGATCCCAGATGCCAAGACCAGCACGCCGATGCCGGCGAGCATGGCAGCCGGGATGACGGCGAGCGGCCACAGGATGAGGCGACGAAAGGCGGGCATCAGCAGAAACGGCAGTGCGAACGCCGCGACGGCCAGCAACAGGACCGAGAGCCCGTAGAGCTCAGCCGCATCCCCGATCGGTTGCCACGGGCTGGCCGGCAACTGGTAGTCGTAGAGGTGGTCCTGCCGCTTGAGGCAGGCAGGTTCGTCGAAGCCGCCACGCGGGCACACCCCGGACCAGCGTTGCCACGCTGCCAGGTAGGCAAGACCTCCTGACCCGGCGAGTGCGGCCGAGGTGAGCGCGCGTGCGCCGCGGTGTCCCGGTCTCATGCGCTCACCGAAGCATGCCAGTCAGCCGTTTGAGGTCGGTGCAGCCGTGCCCTCCTCGATGTTGAGGACGGTCTCGCAGTCGCCGCTGGTCGGCCCTTCAGGATCAAGCGTCGTACTCGCTCGCCGCTCGTGGCTCGACGAGCGGGAACACTCAGGCGGGCTGGGCGTCGCGGAGGCGCTGCGAGATGACGGTGGTGACGCCGTCGCCGCGCATGGTGACGCCGTAGAGGGCGTCGCCGACCTCCATGGTGCGCTTCTGGTGGGTGATGACGAGCAGCTGCGAGGACTCGCGCAGCTCCTCGTAGATCTCCAGGAGGCGGCCGAGGTTGGTGTCGTCGAGCGCGGCCTCGACCTCGTCGAGGATGTAGAACGGCGAGGGGCGCGCCTTGAAGAGCGAGACCAGGAACGCGACGGCCACCAGCGACCGCTCGCCACCGGAGAGCAGCGAGAGCCGCTTGACCTTCTTGCCCGGCGGCCGGGCCTCGACCTCGATGCCGGTGGTGAGCATGTTCTCGGGATCAGTGAGGACCAGGCGACCTTCACCGCCCGGGAAGAGCCGCGCGAAGACGTGGTCGAAGGCGACACGTACGTCCTCCCAGGCCTCGGTGAAGACCTGCTCGACGCGGTTGTCGACCTCCTTGACGATGTCGAGGAGGTCCTTGCGGGTCTGCTTGAGGTCCTCGAGCTGCTCGGTGAGGAACTTGTGGCGCTCCTCCATGGCAGCGAACTCCTCGAGGGCGAGGGGGTTGACCTTGCCCAGCGCACGCAGGTTCTTCTCGGCGATCTTGAGCCGCTTGGCCTGCTCGGCGCGGACGTAGGCGATCGGCTCGCGCTCGTTGCCGTCCTCGTCGGGGTGCTGCGGGACCAGCTGGTCGGGTCCGTAGTCCTTCACGATCGCCTCGGCGTCGAGGCCGAGCTCCTCGAGGATCCGCTCCTCGAGCTGCTCGATCCGCATCCGCTGCTGGGCACGGGCCATCTCGTCGCGGTGGACGGAGTTGACCAGCTCCTCGAGCTCCTTGCCGAGGTTGCGCAGCAGCGAGCGGCACTCGCGCAGCGCCTGCTCGCGTCCGGCGCGGGACTCCTCGATCTCGGTGCGGGCGCGAGCGGCCTGCTGCACCGAGGCCTCGAGACGGTCCAGCGCGTACGCCACCGCGGTGCCGACAGCTCGCGCGGCTTCGCCCTCGCGGCGCATCTGCTCACGGCGGGCGGCCGCCTTGGCGCGCTGCTCGCGCTCCTGACGAGCGGCGCGGAGCAGCCCCTCGGCACGGCCGGCCAGCGCGCGGGCGCGCTCCTCGGAGGTACGCAGCGCCAACCGTGCGTCCATCTCGCGCTGTCGCGCGTCGCGGGCCGCCTGGGCCAACCCGTCGCGGGCGCTGACGTCGGGCTCGTCCTCGGGGTCCTCCTCGGCCATCGCGAGGCGCTCCTCGAGCTCGGCGAGCCCGGCGACGGCGTTCTCACGCGCTTCCTGCGCCTGTTCGACGGCGGCCAGCAGCCGCTCGGCCTCACCGCGTGCCGCGCGTGACTGCGCACCGAACTGGCCGAGCTCCTCGGCCACGGCGGCCAGGGTCGCGTCGGACTCGTGCAGCTTGGCCAGGGCGACGTCGACCCGCTTCTGCGCGGCCAGCCGCTCGGCCTCGAGCCGGGATGTCTCGAAGGTGGCGCGCTCTGAGACCGCGTGGGCCTCGGCGAGCTGGGCGGTGGCCTCGTCGACCGCGGCCTGCACCTCGATCAGGCTGGGTACGCTGGAGGAGCCGCCGGAGGCGAAATGGGCGCCGATCAGGTCGCCCTCGCGGGTCACCGCGGTGATCTCGGGGTTCTCCGCCGCGAGCGCCCGGGCCGTGGCGAGGTCCTCGACCACCGCGACCTTGTCGAGCAGCCGCGCCACCGCGGGCCGCAGCACCGGCTGGCACTCGACCACATCCAGCGCGTACTCGGCTCCGGCGGGCAGCGCCGGCCAGCCGCCGGTCTCCTCGGGTGAGCCGCCCAGAAGGAGCCCGGCCCGGCCGAGGTCCTCGGTCTTGAGGTGCTCGATCGCGCCGACGGCACGCTCGGCGGACTCGACGACGACCGCGTCCGACGCGGTCCCGAGCGCCGCGGCGACCGCGGCCTCGTAGCCGGAGCGGACCGCCAGGAGCGAGGCGACCGACCCCAGCACACCCGGAAGGTCGGAGCCGAGCAGCGCCCCGGCACCGTCCTTGCGGTTCAGCCCCATCTCCAGCGCGTCCTTGCGGGCGGCCAGGGTGGAGCGGTCACGGTCGGCCTGCTGGGCCTCGGCCTGCAGCTTGGCCAGTCGCTCCTCGATGTCCTCGAGCGCTGCGGCAGCGGCCTCGTGCTCGGCGTCGAGGCCCTCCTCCCCCGCGTCCAGCCCGGCGACCTTGGTCTCCAGAGCGGTGAAGTCGCGCTGTGCCCGCTCGGCGCGCGCCAGCGCCTCCTCGCGAGCGGCGGTCAGGCGGCCGACCTCGTCATCTGCGGCAGCGGCCCGCGACTTGAGCGCGTTGACCTGACCGGTCAACCGGGCCAGCCCCTCGCGACGGTCGGCGGCGGCGCGCTCGAGCCCCTTGACCCGACGCTCCTCCTCGGCGGCGGCATCCTCCGCTTCCTTGCGAGACTCGACGGCCTCCTCGAGGGAGTAGCGAAGCTCCTCGACCTCGGCGTCGGCGGTCTCCTCCTGCTCGCGCGCCACCTCGGACTGGGCCTCGAGCTCCTCGGGATCGCGCCCCTGACGCACCTCCAGGTCCTCGGAACCGGCCGCGTTGCGCACCCGCTCGAAGGCCAGCGACTGGGTGCCGCGCAGCCGTTCGCGCAGCGAGTTCAGCGCGAACCAGGTCTCCTGGGCGGCGGCCAGCGCCGGCAGGTCCTCGCGCAGCGCCGCCTCGAGCACGGCTTCCTGCTCGCGTCCCTCCGTGATGGTCTCCTCGACCTCGGCACGCCGGGCCAACAGCGCACCCTCGTCGGCGAGCTCCTTGTCGAGCTCGGTCTTGGCGGTGACCAGGTCGTCGGCGTAGATCCGGGCCTTGGCGTCGCGTACGTCCATCTGCACCGTCTGCGCCTGCCGGGCGACCTCCGCCTGGCGGCCGAGCGGCTTGAGCTGGCGGCGGATCTCGACGAGCAGGTCCTGGAGCCGGTCCAGGTTGACCTGCGTGGAGTCGAGCTTGCGCAGCGCCTTCTCCTTGCGCTTGCGGTGCTTGAGGACGCCGGCGGCCTCCTCGATGAAGCCGCGGCGGTCCTCGGGGGTCGCGCGCAGGATCGTGTCGAGCTGGCCCTGGCCGACGATGACGTGCATCTCGCGGCCGATGCCGGAGTCCGACAGCAGGTCCTGGACGTCGAGCAGCCGGCACGGGCTGCCGTTGATGGCGTACTCCGAGCCGCCGTTGCGGAACATCGTGCGCGAGATGGTGACCTCGGCGTACTCGATCGGCAGCGCGCCGTCGGTGTTGTCGATCGTCAGCGAGACCTCGGCGCGGCCCAGCGGGGCGCGGCCGGCCGTACCGGCGAAGATGACGTCCTCCATCTTGCCGCCGCGCAAGCTCTTGGCGCCCTGCTCGCCCATGACCCAGGCGAGCGCGTCGACGACGTTGGACTTGCCCGAGCCGTTGGGGCCGACGATGCAGGTGATCCCCGGTTCGAGCTCGAGGGTCGTCGCGGAGGCGAACGACTTGAAACCCTTCAGCGTCAGACGCTTGAGGTACATCGGCTTCTCCCCCGGCTCAGGACCACGTGGTCGTACACAGTTCGCAACACATCAGCGTGGCTGAGGTGAGCCAGCAAATCTAATCGCCGCTGCTCAGGGGAACCCCAGCGGGTCGAGGATAACCCGCCGGGTCTGTCGATCTGGGGACCTCGGCCCCCACGGCAGTCGGAGTCAGAGTCCCAGCACCTGCTTCACCTGGGCCCGCAGCTCTCGCAGGTGGGCGTCCGCGGCCGTACGCAGACCGGCGACTGCCTCGGGGTCCGGGATGACGCGCTCGGTGAACCGCTCGGCCAGGTCGGGGGCGTCGAAGGCGGAGACGTTGGCCTCCAGCCCGATGCGCAACATGTAGTTGCGGTTCTTGTTGGTCGCGATCATCACGATCGACGGCACGCCGTACATCGTGGCCACCACCGAGCCGTGGAACTTCATGCTCGCGAACGCGGTGCACTCCCCGATCGCCCGGGTGAGCTCGTCGAGGTCCTCGGTGTAGACGACCTCCTTGCCCGGGATGTCGAGGTCGTCGGCGTTGGCCACGTCGCGGCGACCGACCTCCATCGTGCCGAGGATGAGGTGACGTACGCGCCACCCCTCCGCGATCGCCTTGCCGGCCATCTCCTCGACGCGTGAGTAGTCGTCAGGCTCGTCCAGGTTGGGCCGGTAGCGGGTGACCACGCCGAGGATCGGCGCCCCCTCGGGCTTGGTCGCCGGGGGAAGGTCCAGCGAGCAGACCATGTCAGGAGCGACCTTGATGTCGAGGTCGGCGGAGATGTTCTCGAGGATCCAGTCGGCGGTCGGCTGGTCGCGGACGCCGATGAACTTCACGTTCGGGTGCTCGAGGAACTTCTTGTGCCTCTCGATGATGTGGGGCTTGATCTCGGTGTTGCGGTAGATCGGCACTCCGACTCCGACCACGAAGACGGGCTTGGCCAGCATCTTGTGGTTGAAGTAGCGCGGGTCCGCCTGCCACGACTGCAGGATGTCGCCGCCCCCGATGAGGATGGCGTCCACCTCGTCGACGATCTCGGGCAGCGGCCGGTCGTAGTAGGGCTTGGTCATGTTGTCGGCCAGCACCCGCAGCTCGAACTCCTCGCCGAAGTACTGCTCGTAGACCGACAGGAACAGCTCGTCGCCGTAGTTTCCCGCCCCGAAGAACCCGGCGAGCCCGATGACCGGCTTGCGGCCCCTTCGCTCACGGCGGGCCAGCGCCGCCCTGATCTGCTCCTTGAGCGGGTCGGGAAGGCGGCGAGCCGCGGACCGCAGGACCGGGTGATGGCGCAACGAGGACAACGGAGAGCTCCTGGGGGATCACGAAACGGGCCGCCGACGGCGGCGAACCGCGCGAGCGTAGCGACGCCGGGTTGTCCCCGACGCCCATCGGCCGAACCCGAGGTGAACGCTCGGCGACCATCTACCCTCGGTGGTCGAGCTTGTCGAGACCCCGAAGAGGTCGAAACCGACCCTGAGTTACAGAGTCGGTTCCCCCTGAACGAAGCTAGCCGTGAAACACGGAATAGCTCTCGCTCGTGGTGTCTTGCAGAGTTGCCCGCAGGTCAGGCGGGCTGCATCTCCTGCATCGAGGTGTCCAGGTCTGCGGTGTGAGCCGCGACCAGAGCGTCGTTCTCCGTCTTCAGAGTGAGAACGAGATCCTCGAGCTCACGCACACGCGCACGCAACCGAGCATTCTCGGCGGTGAGGTGGGCGGGAGTCCGCAGGTCGCTGCTCATGTAACCGATCAGCGCCTTCGCCATGAATACGTTTCCTTCGTTGGAATCACTAGAAGTTCCCGCGATACCGGGCCGTCTACAAGAGTGACACCGTTATCGACAAGCGTCAACGTCACGCGTCCAAAGCCGGGACCTCCGACCATGCATTCACCGCGAATACGGCCGAAATTTGAGTGGATCGCACTCAACTTCGGCTGATTTCCGCATCAGCCGCGGCGTCGGCGCTCCCGCAGCTGCATGAGCTCCTTCTTCTCCTTGCTGGTCAGGGAGTCGGCCCCCTCGGCGTGGATCTTGTCGAGGAGCTCGTCCATCCGCTGGTCGTCCTTGGAGACGGTCGAGGACTCCCAGGGACCGGTGACCACGGTCGGGCCCGACTTACGCTTCTTGGCCTTGGCGGGCTTCGCGGGCTTCGGCTGGCCGGGGCCGCCGGCCACCTGCAGGATCCAGGGGAACCGGTCGAGCAGCCCGAACTGACGCGCCACGAAGGCGTTGACGAAGAGGCCGACGACGAAGACCAGCAGCATCACCCAGCTGCGGTAGCCGAGGTACTGGATCAGCTGGATGCCGACGAGGATCACGCCGAAGAGCCAGGCCGGGATGTTGAACATGAACATCCGGTCGGGCCACTGCGCGATCCACAGCAGCACCACCATCATCTCGAGCATCCCGAGACCGGCGAGAACGTACGTCGGGTCCAGCACAGCGCCGAAGAGGACAGCTAGGAACGAGAGCACCCCGGTGAACGCCACCAGCAGCCAGGCGAACCGAACCTTGCCGAGCTCGTTGCGCTCGAGGTCGGAGCCGAAGTACCAGAAGAAGAAGATCGCCAGGACGTCGAAGATGCTGAACTGCGGGTAGGCGAACGGCCAGGTGAACAGCGTCCACAGCTTGAGCTCGGCGAGGTTGGGCTGGATCAGAGCCAGCCCGGCCAGCACACCCTGGCCGCCCATCACGGCGAAGAGAATCAGCCCGACGATGCTCG
The DNA here is from genome assembly GCF_042719275.1 of Nocardioides sp. NPDC058538. Lineage (NCBI taxonomy): Bacteria > Bacillati > Actinomycetota > Actinomycetes > Propionibacteriales > Nocardioidaceae > Nocardioides > Nocardioides sp. NPDC058538. The sequence goes on from NZ_JBHXNY010000003.1 coordinate 203,521, forward strand.
CGAAGACCACGAGCCACGTCGTGGTCACCCCCAATGAACCGATGTGGAACCAAGGCTCGTGGGGGTAACGACCGCCTGGGGTCAACCGGAAACGTTCTCGCACGGGGCCGAGCCTATCCACGCATTGGTTGCCGCGTCAGCAGGGCACTCCCACCGACCTTCTCGATGTTGCCCAGATCTGGGGGCAGCGCCGGATCGTTGCGCCACGGATGCTGCCGAAAGGCCGCCCGCGCGCCGTACCTGTCGATCATCGCGATCAGCGCGACGAGGTCCTCGGCCCGGTCCTGGGCGACCAGCCACGCCATCAGCCGTTGAGCACGTGGGACCGCCGTGTTCTCGAACGGAACCCCGGCGTCGTACCAGAACTCCAGGACGGCGCCGCGCAGCAGCTTCCAGTAGCGGCTCGGGTCCTCGGTGTCGGGGTGGACGGCCGCGCGGAAGTGCTCCCACATGTCGATCGGCAAGACCTCGACGAGCAGGGTCTCCATGAGCTTCGCCGAGCCGGCCGCGCGTACGAGCTCGACGGTCTGGCGCTTGGTGTCGATCCGCTCGACGAGGTTCGCGATCTGCGCACGCCGCTGCGTCGCCGAGGACCGGTCGGAGCGGACCTGCCAGTCGTAGACGATCTCCGTCATGACGTCGAAAGAATCCGCGGCGAGGAACACCTGGGTGAGGGCGACCTGGTCCTGGTAGCGCGTGCGCTCGGGGAAGGCGATCGCGTTCTCCGTCCAGAACGACCGCCGGAAGATCTTGTTCCACACGAAGATGTCGGCGAGCATCAACGGTGCGTCCTCGATCCGGCACCTGAGCCGTTCCTCGGCGTGGTTGCGGCGCATCAGCGGTGTCATGAACCGGCGTTCCACCCCGCCCTCTACCGCGACCCGCTCTGCCGCACCGACCGCGAAGTCCGACCCCGTACGCCGCAGCGACCGCACCATCGCCGACCACGCATCGTGCGGAAGGGTGTCGTCGGGGTCGACGAACGTCAGCAGCTCGCCGGTCGCCACGTCGATCCCGGTGTGGCGCGCTCTCGACACCCCCGAGTTCGGCTGGGTGATGACGGTGATGCAGGACTCCTCCGCGGCAAGTCGCCGCAGGATCTGCGCCGACCCGTCGGTCGAGCCGTCGTCGACGACGATCACCTCGAGCTTCGAGATCTCGCTCCGCGGCTGGTCCAAGATGCTACGCAGGCTCTTCTCGACGTACTCGGCCACGTTGTAGACCGGCACGACCACGCTGAGCGTCGGCCTGCCACGCAGCAGTCCCCTGGCCCGGCGGACCCCGGCCCCGGTCCGATGGCGCCAGTCCGTCATGCCGGTCCGTTCCCCTACGGAGCGCATCCGAGCAGCTCTCACAGCGGGAGGTCCTTCTCTTCGGCGAGCTGCCGATCCCGCTGCTCGTACTCGTTGATCCGGTCGCGGAGCGACCGCTTCAACGCGTTGAGGCCGTAGATCTCCTCGGTCGCCGCCACCAGCGCCGCCACCACCTCTGCCTCCTCGGATGTCCCTGTGGCGGGCCGGAAGACATGGGTCGGAGTGAGGTTGTAGGTGCCTGTCTGGGCGTAGCCCATCCGGCTCATCCATGGGGAGACCTTCTGGTATCCCGCCAGCGTTCCACACTCGACGTACAGGAGAGGGCGATCGCGGGCGATGAGCTCGGCCGCGCCATGAAGCACATCTATCTCGGCCCCTTCGACGTCGATCTTGAGCGCCGCCACGCGGGTCGGAAACTGCTCGTCGTCGAGAGCAACGACCGCGAAGTCGCCCTCGTCGTCGGCGACTGCGACCGACTGCGCCCCCAGATTCGTCGCGTCGAGGTCCGCCAACGTGCCGCGCGCGGACCTGGCGTGGACGCCGACATCGCGGACGACGACACGTTCACCGAGGTCGTTGGCCTCGACGCTGGCGGTGATTCCCTCGACCAGCTCGGGGTTCGGCTCGTACGCGACGACGTGGAGCCCTCCGACCACGGCTAGGTAGAGGGTGTGGTTGCCGATGTTCGCCCCGACATCGACCACGAGGTCGCCCGGCTCGAGAGCAGCGACCATCGCCTCGAGCATCTGTTCCTCATAGGGGCGGCTGGTGCGTACCAGGTTCGACTGGATGTAGTCGGTCTCTGCGTGTGGCACACAGACCGTGTAGCTCCACTCGGCGACCTCGAGCTTCGTCATCTGAGCCGGGGATGTCATGCCGTCAGTCATTCGTCGATCTCTTTCGCAGCGCAAGGATGGACCCCAGCTGGCCTATGGGACTGCGGGGCAGACTCTTTCGACGAGGCGTCACTACAAGTCATCTCGATGTGTTCGAGCGGGCCGAGCCGCTCGGCGAGGTCCTCGCCCACATGCTTCGCCCAACTCGCCGTTACGTGGTTCAGATCCTGGTAGAGGATCGATTCTCCAACGACCAGCGGGCAGCGTCGGTTACACATCAGGTCGACCGTCGGAACGAAACGAGCATCGGTCCCCTCGACTGCACGCCGGGTCAACTGGTTGCGTTCCACCTCGACACCGGCGGCTACGGTCACACACTCCTCAAGCCGGTCGGCCGACGCGAGGCAGTCGGCAGGATCCGGCCGCGAGGGGATATCAGCCAGAACCCGCACATCCGCCGATATCCCCGTCAGCCGATCAACAACGCTCCTCACTCCGGTCTCCCACTGCTCCCCGAGGTCCCTGGGGTCACCTGGATGCGACTTCAGCCCGGCTCTGGTGCCGACGATGATGGTGTCGGGCTGGATCTTCGCCAGCCGCCGCATCGTCCACTCACGGAACGTGTCGCACTCCGCGTCAGGCATTTCGTCGCTGGTCGTGGCAACGTCCCACGTCGGGCACGAGTGTTTGATGATGGCAACGAGCCGTACCCGCTCTCGCTGGGCGATCACATCCAAGGCCGGCAGCCACATGCCTGCGTGCGAGTCGCCGACAACGGCAACGACTCGATCAGCCTTCGCGTCGCCGTAGACGCAGTAGCGCGAAGCCGTTTCCCCGTACGTCGCGGCACACCCATAGCCGCTCCTAGCCCAAACATCGTCGACATCGACAGCCATGCCTGGCGGAACCGGCGCACCCCTGTCGGCAAGCCCCAGGGCCGCGCGAAGCTGCGCACGCAGGGGCGCACTCTCATCGACGGCGTACGCCGCATCGTCGCTCTGGAACCATGCCTCGGCCGCTACCGCACGTTGGTCGGCACGAAACCCGGAGTAGGTCTGCGCGCCGAGTCCTGCGACCAGCGCGATCACCAAGGCGGCCGGCCACAGCACCAGCGTCCGGGGTCCGCCCCTGAACACCGGGAGTCGTCGCTGCAGGAATGGCTGCTCGATCCAGTGGTAGCTCGCCATCGACAGCACGAGCACCAGCACGATCTCACCCAGTGCCACTGACCAGCCACCGCCAGGCAGCAGCTCGGGCACCAGGATGAGCACCGGCCAGTGCCACAGGTACAAAGAGTACGAGAGATCTCCGAGGTACCTCAACGGCGCAACAGAGAGGATCCTGCCCGTCGGTGTTTCCGGACCCGCAACAAGAAGTGCTGCAGCGCCGATCACCGGAACCAGGGCCAGTGCGCCCGGGAACGGAAGGTGTTCGCTGAAGGTGACAGCAGCGAACACCAGCGCGCCGGCACCCAGCAGGCCGAGGACCGCTGCGACATGTCGGTTCAATGGCCCGCGTCGCCTGAGCAAGCAGGCGAGGAGCGCTCCGAGGGCGAGCTCGTGGGCACGCGCGAACGTCGAGAAGTACGAGGTCGCGGGGCTGATTGCTGTGGCGTAGATCGACCAAGCGACGGATGCGACGACAACAGTCGCTGCCATCGTCGCGATCACGGCGGTGGCCGAGGCCCTGGTCGACGACGCCCGGACCAGCAGCACAGCCACGAGCACCGCCAGCGGCCACACCACGTAGAACTGCTCCTCTACCGAAAGAGACCAGTAATGCTGCAGCGGTGACGGCGCCTCGGTGTTGAAGTAGTCGACCGCATCCAGCGCGAAGTGGATATTCGCCATGAAAGCCGCCGACCACACCGAGTCGCCGGCGATGGACTCAGTCCGGTGTTCCGGAAGCAGGAGCGCGCTGGCCACCAGAACCGAGACCATCGTCACCGTCGCGGCCGGGAGGATCCGGAGCGCACGCCGGACGTAGAACCTGGAGATGCTCACGCGACCGTCGCGGTCGATCTCGCGCAGGAGCAGGCCCGTGATCAGGAACCCCGAGATGACGAAGAAGACGTCGACTCCGATGAATCCGCCAGGGGTACCTGGCACCCCGGCGTGACCGGCGATGACGAGGCCCACGGCCAGTGCGCGCAGGCCCTGGATATCGAGCCGTCTGAACGAAGACATGACTAGGTACGGTCCGGCTAGATCAGCGGCGCCGTGTCGACGTCGTCAGGGCCGATCACGCGACCGTCGTCCGCGACACCTCGGATGCGCTGCAGCAAGGCATCGCGGGAGACTCCCACGCCATGCTCGAGATGGTCGAACACCTTCTCCAGCACGAGGTCGTTGTTGCCCTGGAACGCGTTGCGACGCCACAGTGCGACGGTCTGGGCCTCCTGGATCTGCTGGTAGCCGGCGCGCTCGCGCGGCATCCAGACCGGGTAGCCGTTGGCGGTCGCCATCGCCTTGAGCCAGAGGTCGTCTGCGTACAGCGCGGTCTCAGAGATCGCCTCGAGGTCGAATGTCGCTGTGGGCAGCGAGCGCGGCGGGTAGAGCACCCCGCCGATCCCCGTCGGAAGGAGCTGGTAGCTCGCCTTTCCGCGCAGGTAGTTGCAGTCGTAGACCCACCCGTCGTAGGAGCGAAGGGTGCCGTCCGGCCGGAACATGACCAGGTTGGCTCGCTGGCAGATGATGGCCTGCGGGTTCGCCAGGTGGCCCTCGTACAGGGTCTCGACGAGGTTCTCGTCGTAGACGACGTCATCATCGACGGTGACGACGAGTGCGTCGGGATACGCCTGCACCGCGTAGAAGTACTTCTTGTGCGGCGCGATGTCGCCGTCGACCCAGTGGATCTGGAAGCAGTCGTCCTGACGTTCCAGGACCTCGTTCGGGACATCGGCCTCGCGGTTGGGGAAGTTCTCGGTGGAGAGCCACAGGAGCACCTTGTCGGGCCGCTTCGTCTGCTCCACGAGAGAGTCGATGCACCGGCCGATGGTGAGCATCCGGTGAGGAATCGAGGTCAGTGACACCACCACGTCCCGGGTGGTTGAAGGGACTCTTCCACGGCGACGCTCAGCCTTCGTCGTGACCGGCTGGATCCTACGGCCGGCACCAGCGGCGATCCGGCGCTCGAAGAGAGCTCCGAGGTCCTTGGTGTACGCATCCATGCTGGCCCGCTCGTCATACGCCTGGCGGGACGCGTTGCCCATCTTCTCGAGCGTCGAGGACTTCTTGTCCATCATGGCCATGAAGGCGTCGCGGAGGGACATCACGTCGCCGGTGTCGACCACCAGGCCGTTCGCGTCGCTGACCATGTACTTGGCGCCGACGTTCTCCGTCACGATCAAGGGCTTGGACAGCATCGCTCCCTCGAGTGCGACCAGGGAGCACGACTCGTCGCGCGACGCGACGACCACGGTGTCCATCTGTGAAAGGAGCTCGATCTTCTTTCGCTCGTCGGAGATCACACCGTGGTAGTGGATGTTCTCCTCATCTGCGATCTGGCCGAACACGTAGGAGCTGACCGACGTACCACTGTTGATGAACCCACCTGCGAAGTGCAGCTCTGCGCGAGCCTGATACTCCTCTGGCATGGCCTTGTAGGCGGCGATGAAGACGTCGAATCCCTTGCGGTGCTCGATGGTGCCGAGCTGGACGAACCTGAACTTGCCGCCGGCGGCGATCTCGTACGGCTGTGCGTACGCCGAGACGTCGACGACGCTGTTACGCACCACCTCGACAGGCCCTTCGGCGTGCTCGGCGACGGCTGCCGCGGCGTACTCGCTGACCACACAGATGCTGCGGCTCTGGCGAAGCGTCTCCTGACGCTCCGGGGCCGCGGCGAAGAAGTCAGGAAGGTTGGTCGCCTCACGGACGTACCAGACGAGCGGGATCCTGCCCTCCAGTACGCGCACGTAGTCGTCCGTCGCCACCGTGTTGCAGACGACGAGCTCGACGCCACTCTCGATGAGCTTGTTGATCCGCTTCGGACCCAGCTGGCCGGCGCGCATCACCTTCACGGAGATGCCAAGAGCTGCGAACTCCTTCGAGAAGGGACCCGGCTTCGCGGTCCAGACCACCGGCTCGTACCCCAGGGACATCGCGACCTTGCACATCCGGTGCAGACTTCGGGGCGTGCCGGTGTAGGTCATCTCCGGGGACACGAACACGATGCGGCGCGACCGCGAGACCTGAGCGGAGTCCTCCGATGCGGCAACAGGCTCGAGCGCCTGGATCGGCCCACCGAGGTCGAACAGGTCACCGAATCGCTCGGTATGCGTCTCCTCGCCGAACAGAGCTGGTGTGGCGTCGTAGAGGAAGTCCTTGTAGACGTCGTAGGAGTACGACTCGTTCTCGATCGCCGCCTTCAACGGATTGAACGCGACATAGGGAGAGATCGGGCGGATGTCCCGGTAGTTCTTGGAGCGGGCCAAGTATGCCTCGACGAAGTCGACGATCCCGCGCTGCATCTCGGTGATCTGCTCGACGTTGCGCGGAGCGTTGTTCCCACGGACGGCGACAGCCCGGCCTTCCTCGAACCCGTAACCCACAACGCTGGAGGCAACCTCGGTGAACAGATACTCGAGCGGGTGGTGCAGCAGGTCCGTCTTGCGCGCCGCGTTCGGTCCGCCGGGCATCATGAACCTCGCGAGGTCCAGGTTTGCCGTCGGCGAGTAGGCATATGCGCTGATGAAGCCGTCAGAGACCGTGTCGGTGACCTGTTCCGTGCGGCTCGTGCACATCAGAGCGCCGGAGACCTCGAGAGCGCGGTCAGCCAACGCGGTGCGGAAGAAGTGTCGAAGGGCGGTGATGCAGGTGCCGCTCCAGCCGATGTCGACGATCAGAACCCGCTTGGCATCGCCGACGGCCGCGCCGAAGTACTCCTTCGCCGCGTCGACGCTGGTGCGGTTGTGCTCCTCGATGACGTGCTTGTGGTCCCAGAAGAACTGCTCCAGACGTCGCCGAGTGGCGCTGGCCGGGAACAGGAACCGCTCGATGTCTGCCTTGTCGAGGTACGGCAGCAGGTAGTCGAACCCGGTGTCGATCAGGAGCTGCTCGATGGTCTTGGTGTTGTTGGACTCCTTGAACCAGCGGAAGAAGGAGCGTCCGACGAAGTCGTCGAAGTTCAGGTCGAGCGTGATCCCGGCGGCCGCGTAGCGGGAGATGTCGATGTAGACGCCGTCCGCGCTGCCGTAGAAACGGTCGTAGACACGCGAGATCACGTCGCAGTCGCGCCCGCAGAACAGGATCCGGTCGATGCCCTTCTCGCGTACGACCGACTCGAGGAACTCGCAGAAGCCCGCGGCCAGAACGCCGCCGACACGGTAGCCGTGCGTGTAGTGCAGGCCTTCGGTCCAGGTGCCGGAGCCGATCGAGTTGTTGAGGGCAGCCCCGTAGAAGCTGCCCGCGAGCGTCTCCATGTACGGCTCCCGAACGAACCTTCGCTGGTCCTGGTTGTACACGGCCGGAAGACCGACTCGTTCGGACTGCTCGACGTCTGCCTCGAGATTGTCGCCGACGTGGACGATCGACGTCTCGCTGCCGTAATACTCCAGGAGGACCTGCTGCAGGGTGCCGTCGCCCTTACGGCGGAGGTACTCGTTCGACAGGTAGATCTTCTCGTAGCCCGCGAACCCGTTGCGGACGAGCATCTCCTCGATGACCTCCCGCGGGAGGTACATGTCGGAGGTGAACACGATGGGCTTGCCCTGGGCGAGCAGCCGATCGAAGACCTCCTTGATGTACGGGTTCGCTTCGGCCAGCTCGATCTCGAGGTCCCGCTCGAGCATCTCCCACTCCGGATCCGCGCCGTAACGCTCCTCCATCACGGCGTAGATCTCACGGAGGGTGACCTCTCGGGACCCCTTGTGGTTGTCGTTCTCCCGACGCGCGTGGTCCTCCGCCTGCTTGCGGATACTCGGGAATCGGTCGATGCCGAGCCTCGATCCCAGGATCCGGAAGACATCCTTCGGGAACTCCACCGCTCGGTACAGCGTCGTGTCGAAGACGTCGAACGAGACGACGTCATACGCGGCCAGGGTCTCGACCATCTCCTCGACGCTCAGCCGCTCGACACTTTCGGGCTTGAGAAAGTACGGCCGCCCGGTCTCCGGCTCGTCCCCCGCAGGCTCGCCCAGCCGAGCGCGCAGACGCTCGATCTTCGCGTTCAGACCCGACTGTCGGTCCAGGAGCCGGGTGTAGCGGGACAGCACGGGACCGCCACTGGTCGGACGACCGAACAGCACCAGCTTATGTTCGCCGTCCACTTCCGCGACGCGCACCATCCGATGACGCAGCCCGAGCTTGTTGGTCGGCTGCTCGCCCATACCGGCAGGCATGGTTCCTCCTTGTGTTTCTGGGGTGACGACAGTGCGGGCGGTCCCGCGTTTGGTCTGGTTTCGCGATCGAGCCGGCTCACGGCGCGCCGCAGCGCCGGGCTATTTCTCGACGACGCGGGCTCGGGGCTGTGGCGGGCGGACATCTCGCTTGAGCGAGTTGCGGATGACGCGAGGTCCGGACGTCATCAGGGAGCCGATCTTGAAGGACACCGAGCCGCGGGTGTCGGCGAGCTCCTGATCACGGCCCTGGAGCTCCTGCTCGAGGGTGACCACCCGATTTCGCAGCCGCTTGCGGACGGTCGAGGCGGCCCCGGCCGCCTCGGCGACCGCGTCGGCGAGATAAGTGGCCACGATCTCGGTGCACATCGGGCTCATCGCCGCGTACTGCCACCATCGTTCTGCGAAGTCGGCCGAGACATCCATCCACGGCTTCCGCTTGTCCGCGAAGTGGATGATGACCGGCGAGCTCATCGCCTCGTCGTACTCGTCGCGGGACCAGACCCGCTGGACGGCCGGTCTGCTCCAGAACTCCTCGACGTTCTTGGGACCGTACTTCGTCATCAGGTTGAAGCGGAGCGGAAGATGGCGGAGGCCGTCGTAGCAAACGATGTTGATGATGTCCTGATCGTCGGAGTCGAACTCCTTGGCGGAGAGCTCGAGGAACTCCTCGACAAGGCCGTCCTCACGCATCTTCTCCAGGTTCATCACCATGACACCGGAGTTGACGTAGCGGTCGAATGACGGGATGCCCATCGCCCGGGCCGCCTCTGGCGACCGGAGGTGGTAGACGGCAGCCGGCACCGCGGCGACATAGACGTCCTGCACGTCCTGCGCGTAGAGCGGCGACAGATCGCTCTCGATAACCGTGTCGACGTCGAGATAGATGATCTTGTCGATGTCTGGGAAGAGGTCAGGGAGCTTGAGCCGGAAGTACGCAGGTGCGGTCAGGTGCGACGTGCTCACCTTGACGTCGGCGAAGCCGTCCACGACGACGAACGTGATCGTGTTGCCTGGATAACGATTTTCGAAGCTGAGGATCTGGTCGCATACGTCCGCCGGGTACTCCTCCGCCACCATGATCCTGAGGTCGTAGCTGGTGTCGGTCCCGGAGTTCTCCAACAGCGACGTGATCGCCACCGACATGGGCTTGGCGTAGTTGAGGTCGGCGGCCATGGCGACCGGGATGGTGCGAGTCTGCTCGTCTTGAGCGTTGGCTACGCGGGGTTGCGGTAGTTCCAGATCCTGCGGGCGCGTTGTGGGCGCATGATCGGATACGGCGAGCTTGTGGGGAGCCACCTGTTGTCCTTGTCGAGCTGTTGACCGACCCCGATGGCGCGGGCGTGTGGTTCACGCCTGTGCCGGTATGGTGGGCCGTGGTTTGTCTTCCCCGAGATCCGGATGACCACGTCGCCACCCGGAAAACCGCCAGCCCGAACAAGGCGGTGTGTCGTCTGCTGCCCCCCGGCTGGTGCAGAGCTGCACCCAGGACGAACGACCGAGAGATTAACCCAACCGAATGCGGATCACTTAACTTTCGTCGACGATTTTCGGAAGCGTCACAGGCCTGCAATATTCGCGGCCGCGAAAGGGCCGTGAGCAATAGCCCAGATGGACTATTTATCCCTGGATTCGGCGGACTCGAGGTGCCGGCTGGCAGGCGGGGCAGAAGTAGGAGGAGCGGTTCATGAAGGCGGTGCGGCGCATCGGGGCACCGCACCGGTCGCAGGGCTCGCCCTCACGTCCGTACGCAGCGAGCGACCGCTCGAAGTAGCCCGACTCGCCGTTCACGTTGACGTAGAGCGCGTCGAAGGAGGTGCCGCCCTGGGACAGCGCCTCGGTCATCACGTCGCGTACGTGACCGAGCAGCTCGCGCACCTTCGGGCCGGTCAGCCGGTCCCCTGGCCGTTCGCCGTGCAGCTTGGCACGCCAGAGGGCCTCGTCGGCGTAGATGTTGCCGACGCCGCTGATCACGCTCTGGTTGAGCAGGATCCGCTTGATGCCGCTGGAGGAGCGGCGTACGCGGGCCACGACCGCCTCCGCATCGAAGGCCGCCTCGAGCGGGTCGGGGGCGATGTGGGCGATCTCGGGCGGGAGCTCGGCTCCCCCGGGGCTGATCGAGAGGCCGCCGAACATGCGCTGGTCAACGAAACGGAGTTCGCGCCCTTCGGCGGCGCCGTCGAGACGGATCCGGACGCGCAGGTGCCGCTCGTCAGGCGACTCCGGCGGCTGGACGAGCATCTGGCCGCTCATCCCGAGGTGGGCCATGAGGGCGTCACCCGAGTCCAGCGGAAGCCACAGATACTTACCGCGGCGGCGGGCGCCGACGAGGACGCGGCCCCTCAGCTCCTCGGCGAAGGCCGAGGAACCGGCGAGGTGGCGGCGTACGGGCCTGGGGTGCAGGACCTCGACGGCGATGATCCTCGCGCCGAGTACGTGGCGCTCGAGGCCGGCGCGTACGACCTCGACCTCGGGGAGCTCAGGCATCTAGGCTGAAGCGGCTGCCGCTTGGATCTCGCCGTAGGCCGTCTCCGCGGCGGCCTGCTCGGCCTCCTTCTTGGAGCGGCCGACGCCGTTGCCGTAGAGCTGCTCGCCGACTCGGACCTTCGCGGTGAAGGTCTTCATGTGGTCGGGGCCCTCGTCGGTGATGACGTATTCGGGCACACCGAGGGCACGCTCGGCGGCGAGCTCCTGCAGGGAGGTCTTCCAGTCGAGCCCGGCGCCGAGGTCGGAGGCCGCCTCGATGAGGGGATCGAAGAGTCGGTGGACGAGGACGGTGGAGACCTCGATGCCACCCGAGAGGTGGACCGCTCCGATCACCGCTTCGACGGTGTCGGAGACGATCGACGCCTTCTCGCGCCCACCGGTGGCCTCCTCGCCACGGCCCAGCTTGATGTGCTGGCCGAGGCCGATGGCCTGACCGACCTCGGCCAGGGCGCGGGCGTTCACAACTGCCGCCCGCAACTTGGCCAGCTTGCCCTCGGGCAGGTCGGGATGGATGCGATACAGGGTCTCGGTGACCACGACGCCGAGCACCGAGTCGCCAAGGAACTCCAGGCGCTCGTTGGTGGGCAGGCCACCGTTCTCGTAGGCGTAGGACCGGTGAGTGAGCGAACGCTCAAGCAGCTCGGGGTCCAGGATCGGATCCCCGAGCGCTTTGCGAAGCTCGGCGTAGTTGGTCAGGAGACTAACCGCGTGTCAGATCAGAGGACCTGGCGACGCTCGGCGCGAGCGCCGTACTGGCCGCACTCGCCGCACGCACGGTGCGGGATGTGCTTGGCGCCGCAGGCGGGGTTCGCGCACGTCACCAGGGTCGGCGCAACGGCCTTCCAGGCCGAGCGGCGGTGACGGGTGTTGCTGCGCGACATCTTCCGCTTCGGGACAGCCACTGTTTTCTCCTCTTATTCGGCCGGTCGGATCTCGACCGGCTACTGAAGCCTAGTTACTGGCGAACTCTAGTTGCTGGGCTCATCATTCAGCGAAGCCAGCCCCGCCCAGCGCGGGTCGACCTTGTCACCGTGGTTGTGCCCGGGATCGTCCGCGAGCCGCGCCCCACACTCGGGGCACAGTCCCGGACAGTCATCCTGGCACATCGGCTGGAACGGCAGTGCGAGCACCACCGCATCCCTGAGCACCGGCTCGAGGTCGATCAGGTCGCCCTCGGTCCGGCTGGTCTCGTCGTCCTCGTCAGGGGCCTGGCCGTCACGAGAGTCGTTGTAGACGTACAGCTCCTGGATGTCGACCTTGGCTTCGTCCTCGATCGGCTCCAGGCACCGCACGCACTCGCCCTCGAGGACAGCAAAAGCCGTCCCCGTGACCAGCACACCCTCCATGACCGCCTCGAGCCGCAGGTCGAACTCGACCGGCGAACCCTCGGGGACGATGAGGACTTCGATACCAAGATCCGTCGGCGCCGGCGCCGTCAGCTCCACGTGACGCTCGGACCCCGGGCGGCGGCCGAGCTCGCGTGTATCGAGCACGAGCGGCGCTCTCGGGTCCAGGGCAGTCATGTTTCACTTCCGGATGAGGGCACGACAGATCAGATGAGATCCTACCGGGACCGAGCTACGGCGACCAAAAGGACGGTCACCACACCGGCCACGCACGCGAGACCGGCGACGCCCGTCGCGACCCAGGCCGCCGACTGGAAGACCGGTGCGGTGGCCAGGTCGCCACCGGAGGGGTTCGGCGGAGCGATGTGGGCGGCGAAGACCGCGAACGCCGCCGCGGCCCAGACCGCGACCGCCGGCCCTGCCACGCGCGGAGTCACGGCGAGCCCGAGCGCGGTGAGCAGGCTGGTCACGACGGTGAGCGGGATCAGATAGCGCCAGTACGCTCCCCCGCCACCGGCCGCATAGTTGAGCTGGATCCCGACGATGACCACGGTCAGGGCGAGCAGCAGCAGCGCCGTCGCTCCCCGGACGGGCTCGCGTCGCGACGTGATCTCCCAGAACGCGCGGAGGCCGACGATCAGGCCGAGCACGAGCGGGGCGAGGGTGAGCACGGCACCGATGGTGACGTGCTCCTGGAGAGCCGGCGGGATGAGGAGCTGGCGCCAGATGTCGGGGTCGGAGGCGACATCGAGCACAGGGCGTACCTCCCGTTCCTGCAGGGGGCCGCCGGGCTTGCCGACGAGGTCGGTCTGCATGCCGGACCAGTTGCCGGTGGCGCGGAAGTTGCGGAGGTAGAACCATGCGTTGACGGCGACGGCGAGGAGCACCGAGATGCCCAGACGCAGGATGCCGGACCAGTCGCGGCGCGGGCCGAACAGCCAGACCAGGCCGAGGGCCGTCGCGCACAGGCCGAGGAAGACGACACCGGGGAGCCGGGTGCCGAGGGCGGCCGCGGCGTAGAGGCCGAAGAGCACCAGCCCGCCGGTCCGGGGCCCGTGGCGGAGCAGCCAGACGGTCTGACCGACCAGGAGGGTCGCCCACAGCACGAACAGGTTGTCGTTGAAGACGACGCCACCGAGCCTGGTCAGGGCCGGGCTGAGTGCGGTGACCAAGCCGGCTGCGATCGACACCTCGGGGCGGCTGGGGACGATCTGGCGCGTCGTCCACATCACCGCGGCCACGATCAGGCAGGTGATCACGAGGACGATGCCGCGGGCGGCCATCCCGGCGGCGAGCAGGTGGCCGGCGTCGGTGAGCGGTCCGACCACGGGCGCCAGCAGCAGGTAGAAGAGCGGTGGGTGCTGGCCGGTCCAGTCGAAGGGCAGCGTGTAGCCCCAGATCTGCGGCATCCGCATCGGGTCGCCGATGCTGATCAGGGTGCCGTGCCATAGCTGGTAGGCGTGGTCGACATGGGCCACCTCGTCCTTGGTGCCGTAGAGCGGCGAGGAGAGCGCATAGCCGGCGCACACGCCGGCGCAGGTGATGAGGTTGGCGATCAGGCCGGCGGTCCAGAGCTGTGGTGCGGTGGGCCGTGCGGTGGGCACAGAGATCTCCCGAGTGGTTCGTTGGCTTGTGGGGCTGGTGAGGGGATGTCGCCGGCGCGACGGGTCAGGAAGACGGCGACCAGGGCGACGACGACGTCGGCGAGGACGGCGATCCCGCGGGCCAGCAGGGCGACCAGCAGCGCCAGCCCGGGCGAGAGGACGCCGGAGAGGGCGACCACCAGGACCGCCTCGCGCAGCCCGGCGCCGGCCGGGAGCCCGATCGCGGCCATGCCCAGGCTGAACCCGAGCGCATAGCCGCCCACGCTGGCCAGCAACGAAGGCAGCGGGTCGCCACCCAGGCCGACCACGACCACCCAGATCTGGAGGCCGAGCAGGAGCCAGACCACGCCCTGCAGCGCGAGCGCCGTGCCGATCCCCCGCCAGGTCGGCAGCACCTCGAGCGGCTCACGACGCAGCAGCCGCAGCCCGGTGTCGGCGACCTTCGCGAAGACCGGCGGATGCAGTGCGACCAGGATCAGCGGCAGGAGCAGGACGGCCCACCAGTAGCGCGCGAACGTCTCCTGGCCGAGGAACGGCATCAGCAGCACCGACACCATCACCCCGGCGCCGACGGCGATCGCCAGCACGAGGACACCCTGGGTCAGGGACGTACGCCGCGGCACCCGCTCGGCGCGTGCCAGCTCCATCTGCCCGACGATCGTCCACACCGAGCCGGGCAGGTACTTCCCCAGCTGACTGACGTAGAAGATCCTGGCCGCGGGCACCAGCGGCAGCGGCGAGCCGAGATCGGCCAGCACCACCCGCCACATCAGCAGCGCGACACCCTGGGCGAGCACGGTCAGCAGAAAGGCGACCCCGAGCACCCGCAGCGGCAGCTCCTCGAAGCCCCGCACGAGCGCGTCCCAGTTGCGGTGGACCGCGTACGCCGCCACCAGGACGACGATCACGACGACCACCGCCTTGAGCGGCACCGCCTTCGTCCAGCCTCGGCCCACGGGTCCTCCTTGGCAGCACTTTTCGGGTGCCGACATCTCAGCTGCGGGGTGTGCTGCTCGATCTTTCCTTGACCTCGAGCCTAACGTTGAGGTGATGCACATCGTCGCCTTCGGCACCTACGACGTGGCCTCCCATCCGCGGGTCGCGGTACTCATCGAGGGCTTACGCGCCCGTGGCGCGGAGGTCACCGAGGTCAACCGCCCGCTCGGCCTGGACACCGCGGCGAGGGTGGCGATCCTGCGACAGCCGTGGCGATTGCCGCTGCTCGTTCTGCGCCTGCTGACCTGCTGGAACGGGCTCGCCGTCGAGTCGCTGCGTCGCCGACGGCGCGGGCGTCCCGACGCCGTCCTGGTCGGCTATCTGGGCCACTTCGATGTGCACCTGGCCCGTCTCCTCCATCCGCGTTCGACCATCCTGCTCGACCACATGGTCTCGGCGGCCGGGGTCGCCACCAACCGGCGGCTGGCCGGCTCCGGCGGGTTGAAGCTGCGCCTGATGAAGGCGATCGACACGATGGCGCTGAAGCAGGCCGACGTGGTCATCGTGGACACGGTCGAGCAGCAGGCCGGACTGCCCGAGGACGTACGCCGGCACTCGGTCGTGTGCCCGGTGGGTGCCACCACGGAGTGGTTCGACGCGGGTGCCAGGGCGCTCGAGCGGCCGACCGAGGAGCCCCTGAAGGCTGTCTTCGTCGGCCTCTTCTCCCCCACCCACGGCGCCCCGGTGATCGCCGACGCCCTCGACATCCTCGCCGACGACGAGCGGATCGAGGTGACGATGGTGGGGCAGGGCCAGCAGTACGACGAGGCCCGGCGCCTCGCGGCCGGCAACCCGCGCGTCTCCTGGGTCGACTGGGTCGACGCCGAGGACCTGCCCGACTTCGTCGCCGGGTTCGACGTCAGCCTCGGCATCTTCGGCACCGTCCCGCAGGCACGCCGGGTGGTGCCCAACAAGGCGTTCCAGGGCGCCGCCGCCGGCGCGGTCGTCGTCACCTCCGACACCGCGCCCCAGCGGCGGATGCTGGAGAGCGCGGCCATGCTCGTCTCCCCCGGAAGCGCGGAGGAGCTCGCCTCCGCCCTGACCGAGCTCGCCGACGACCCGGACGAGGCCCAGCGCCTGCGCGAGGCCGCCTACGAGCAGGCGCGGGAGCACTACACCCCGCAGGCCGTCGCCTCCCCCATCCTCGAATGTCTTGGCTGAAGCGAAGCCCGAAGCAATCAGCACAGCTGAACCCACCCCGACCCAGGACCCAGATGACGCTCAACGCCACCGACCGACCGCTGCCTCCGCTCGCACCCCGCGCCTGGCTCCGCTACGACATCGTCAGCCGGACCATCGACCGGCTGGCGCCGACGACAGCGCTGGAGATCGGCTGCGGCCAGGGCGCCTTCGGAGCCCGCCTGGCCACCCGCGCCGACTACCTCGGGATCGAGCCCGACGCGGACTCGTTCGCGGTGGCGTACGAGCGGATCACGTGCCTGGGCGGCACGGTGCTCAACGCGATGTCCTCGGAGCTGGAGTCGGGCAGGACGTACGACATGGTCTGCGCCTTCGAGGTGCTCGAGCACATCGAGGACGACAAGGGCGCGCTGGCGGAGTGGGTCACCCACATCCGCCCGGGCGGGCAGCTGGTGCTCTCGGTGCCGGCGTTCCAGGAGCGGTTCGGGCCGATGGACCGGCACGCCGGGCACTTCCGTCGCTACAGCCCCGAGGAGCTCACCCACCGGCTGGAGGAGGCTGGTCTGGGCGAGGTCGACATCACCGTCTACGGCTGGCCGCTCGGCTACGCCCTGGAGGCGGTCCGCAACCGGATCGACGCCCGGAAGCTGGAGAAGGTGGACGACCTCACACCCGAGGAGCTCACCCGGGCGACCGGACGTACGTTCCAGCCCAGCGGTCAGCTCAAGGGCGCTGCCATCGCCCTCGCGACCAGCCCGTTCATGGCCCTGCAGCGGCTACGGCCCGACACGGGCACCGGTCTGGTCGCCGTCGCGACCAAGCGCGACTGACACTCCGGCCGGAACGACCGAAAGACAACTTGAACGAACTACCGCGCGCGCTACCGGCACCCGTTCCCGACTACTCATAGATTTCCGGATTGTGCCCTCCCCTGTTGTGACTGGATCCGATCGGTGGCGCTCGGGCGTCGTCCTGGCACTTCTCGCCCTCTTCGTCGCGGTGACCTTCGGTCCCGCGCTCGTGGGTCAGGGGATGCTGCTGGACACCGGATGGCTGCACGCGATGATGCCGTACGCCGCCGACGGCCCGATCCCGCAAGGGACGCTGTGGTGCCGCGGCGACACCTGGGACTACTACCTGCCCGGCGTCGAGAACATCGTCGAGGGCGTGCGCCACGGCAACTGGCAGACCTGGGCGCCCTACGAGGTGGGCGGCGCGCCGCTGGCCTCGCTGCCGAACCACGCGGTGCTGAGCCCGGTCTCGTGGCCCTACTGGGTGATGCCGATGTGGCTGGCGCCCGCCTGGGTGAAGCTCACCGAGCTGGTCCTGGTGCTGACCGGGATGGTGCTGTTCCTCGGCCGGCTCGGGGTGCGGCGCAGCATCGCGCTGGTCGCCGGGCTGGTCTTCTTCACCTCCGGGTTCATGATGATGTGGACGAACTGGCCGCACACCAAGGTCGCCTGCCTGGTCCCGCTGCTGCTGTGGGCGCTGGACCGTGCGGTGCGGGAGCGTGGCGCGCGCGACCTCGCCGCCGTCGGCCTGGTCGTCGCCGCGATGCTGCTCGGCGGGTTCCCGGCGGTGACGATGTTCGCGCTGACCCTGGGCGGGATCTACGTGGTCGTCCGGGCGCTGGCGCTGCGGGACGTGCGGCGCACGCTGATCGCGGGCGGCATCGCCGCCGGCGGAGTCGGGCTCGGGGTGGCGCTCTCCGCGGTCCAGGTGCTGCCCTTCGCGCTCAACATGAGCGCTCTCGGGCTCGACGGGCGGGTCCCCAACGAGGTCAAGCCCGCCAGTCTCGTGCTGACGACGGTCGCCCCTGACGCCTACGGCACGTGCGTCGACGGGCTCTGGTTCGGCGAGGACAACCCGATCGAGTCGATCTCCTTCATCGGCGTCGCGGCGCTGATCCTGGTCCTGTGCGCCCTGAGCGTCAGGCTCCCCGGCGGTCGCCGCCCCTCGACGCCCGCCCTGTTCGCGGTCGTGCTGGCCGCGGTCGTCTGGCTGCTGTGGATCGGCGGGCTGCCGCTCGAGCTGCTCCAGAAGCTGCCCGGCTACAGCTCCAACAGCTTCGGGCGGGCTAACTCGATCTTCGGGTTCCTGTGCGCGGTGCTGGCCGGGATCGGGCTGGAGCGTCTCCTCCAGCGGGCCGAGGTGTCGCGGTCTGCTGATGAGGAGGGTCGGTCCTGGCGTCCGCGTCTGGTGGTGTCGCTGGTCCTGCTGGTGGCGGCCGCGGGGGTGGCTGCGTACTTCCTGTATGCGGCGTACGCCTACATCGACGGCGCCCCTCGTCCGATCCCCGACATCGCCGCGAAGCTGCGGGTGCCGGCGCTGCTGGGAGTGGTCTCGGTCCTAGCGGTGGCGGCGACGCTGCTGCTGCGAGGCCGGCTGCGACTGCTGGGCCCGCTGGTGCTCGTGCTGGCGGTGCTCGCGCAGAGCACGATGTTCGCGCGCGAGGTGCTGCCGCTCACCGACCGCGACGAGTTCTACCCGGTCACCCCGGCCCACCAGTTCCTGAAGAAGAACCTGGGCGAGGAGCGCTACGGCGCCTCCGCGTGGGAACACTCGGGGGTGGCCGACCACTACCGGCTGCGTACGCCGACGGGCCATGAGTTCACCTCGGCGGAGTGGAAGGCGCTGATCGCCGCGGTCAGCCCGGACGCCCAGCTGTCCCCGACCTACAGCGACTTCCCCGCCAACGTGCCCACGCCGGGGCGTCAGCCGGTGCTCGACCAGCTCTCCGTCCGCTACTGGGTGACCCAGCCGATGGAGGTCATCGGCGTCTCCGAGCCGACGCCGGTGCCGGTCGGGCAGCGGCAGCCGCTGACCGTCATGCCCGGCCAGCAGGCGACGTGCCAGGTCCCGCAGGGCGACCTGCGCGGGATCGAGGTCACCGTCCCCCACGGCCTGAAGCCGCGGGCACAGACGCCGACGGTCGTCCGGGTGAGCGTCGGAGCCGGCGCAGAGAAGGTCACCTCGGAGCGGGCCATCGCCGTGAACCGGCCGCTCAAGCGCGGAGAGAAGCTGCGCGTCGCCGTGCCCGACCACCGCTTCGCGTCCGGTCCGGTACCGGTCACCATCTCGTTCTCGGGGAAGAAGAAGCCTGTCCGCCTGGCCGGTCGCACCGACGGTTCCGCGGTCTGCGCCGCGGTCCGGCCGGAGAAGGGCGACGGGCTGCGGGTGGTGCACGCCTCGGCCGGCGCAGTCGTCTACGAGCGCGCGAGCGCGCTGCCGCGGATCCGCTGGGCCGGCACCAGCGAGGTCGTCGCCGACGGGCCCACGCGAGTGCGGCGCCTGACCGAGGGCGTCGCGCCCGGCACGGTGCTCCTCGACGAGGACTCGACGCCGGCCGCGTCCGGCTCGACGGCCCGGGTCGACGTACGCCGAGACGAGGCCGAGACGATCTCGGCCGAGGTCACCGCGGACGGAGCCGGCTACCTCGTCGTCGCCGACTCGATCGCCCGCCCGGGCTGGTCGGCGACGGTCGACGGCCGCCCGGTGGACCTGGTCGCCGGCAACCACGCCTTCGCCGCGGTGCCGGTCCCCGACGGTGCACACACCGTCACCCTCCGTTATGACGCGCCCGGCCTGCGGTCCGGGGCGGTGATCTCCGCAGTCGGCGCTCTTGTTCTACTTGGCCTCCTGTTCGTCCCGACCGTGTTCCGCAGATGGCGGCGAAGCAGGAACGACTCCTTGGTCCCGAAGGATGCCGACGCCTAGAACACGTTCCACCCAGCGACACCGCAGGCGTGACACCGGTCCGTCTACGTACCAGGGTCTCGCTCATGGCTGTTCAGATCGCCGACCTGTTCGAGCACGTTGTCGACGCCGTCCCGGAGCGACCGGCGCTGATCGCCGGCGAGGCGCGCTACACGTACGCCGAGCTCGACGCGAAGGCCAATCGCTTCGCTCATCACCTGCTCGGTGCCGGGATCGAGCCGGGCGAGCATGTCGGCCTGATGGCCCGCAACGTGGCCGAGCACGTGGTCGCGATGCTGGGGTGCTTCAAGGCGCGGGTGGTGCCGATCAACATCAACTACCGCTACCTCGAGGCGGAGCTCGACTATCTCTTCGAGAACTCCGGGATCGTCGGCCTCGTCCACGAGGAGCGCTATGCACCGGTGCTGGCCGGGGTCGTGTCGCGGCACGAGCACCTTCGGCATGTGGTGTCGATCCGCGACGGCAGTGGCGAGAGCGCGGCGTATGAGTCCATCGACTGGCGGACGGCGCTCGATCGCGAACCCGCGACGAGGGGGTTCGGCGAGCGCAGCGCTGATGACGTCTTCATCATCTACACCGGCGGGACGACGGGTTACCCCAAAGGCGTGGTGTGGCGGCAGGAGGATGCCTGGCGGGCGCTGGGAGGCGGCACCGACTTCGCGACCAGGGAGCCGATCGAGGAGTACGCGCCGTCACGGGCCGCGGCCGAGAATCCATCGCCACTGGTCTCACTCCAGCTCGGGCCGATCATGCACGCCAGCGGGCAGTGGGCGATGTTGATGCGGTTCATCACCGGGCAGACCAACGTACTTCTTCCCAAGTTCGACCCGCCGACGATCTGGCGGACCTTCGAGGCCGAACGGATCAACACGATCTCCTTGGTCGGGGATGCGATGGCACGACCGCTGATCGAGGAGTTCGAGCGCGGCACCTACGACGGCAGCACGCTGACGACCGTGACCAGCGCGGCCGCGCTCTTCTCCGTCGAGGTCAAGGAGCGGTGGATCAAGACGTTCCCGGACGCGGTCGTGCTCGACGTCATCGGCTCCTCCGAGACCGGGATGACAGGCAACGGACGGATCGAGCACGAGACGCTCGCGGACAAGGGGTCGCTGGTGCACCTCGGCCCGGGAACCGCCGTGGTCGACGAACAGCACCGGATCATCGATCCGAACGAGGTCGGTGCGATCGGGCTGATGGCGCGCTCGGGCACCATCCCGATCGGCTACCTCGGCGATCCGGAGAAGACTGCGCGTACGTTCATCGAGATCGACGGCACCCGGTACGCCGTGCCCGGCGACTATGTCCAGATCGAGGAGGGCCATCGGCTGACCCTGCTCGGACGCGGCTCGGGATGTATCAACACCGGCGGTGAGAAGGTCTATCCCGAGGAGGTCGAGGTCGCCCTCAAGTCGCACCCGGGAGTCTTCGACGCCCTCGTCTTCGCGCTCCCCGACCCGACCTATGGCCAGCAGGTCGCAGCCCTCATCGAGCCCCGGCCAGGTGTCGCACTCGACGTCGAGGACGTCCGCGCGCACCTGCGCACCCGGCTCTCGGGCTACAAGGTCCCGCGCACCGTGCACGTCGTCGAGGCGGTGCCACGACACGTGACCGGCAAGGCCGACTATCGCCGTGCCCGGGAGATCTCCGACGCTCTCTGCGCCGAGAAGGCGAGCTGACCATCATCGCAGGAGCGGACACGGCGTAGACCGGTGTTGAACACCAGGTTGCCTTAGCACATACGCCGGATGACACCCGCGAGGGGGCGTGGGGCCGCGGAATCCACGCGGTAATGTGGCAGTTCAGAAGCCCCTCATCTGCCCCGAATCCCGTGTTCGGTCCCACTACTTGCCCTGAGGTCCCTGTGAAGCTTGTCGTTCAAGTCCCCTGCCTCAATGAGGAGGAGACACTCCCGTCCGTGCTCGAGTCGATTCCGAAGCAGATCCCCGGAATCGACGAGATCGTGATCTTGATCGTCGACGACGGGTGCACCGACCGGACGGTCGAGGTGGCCAAGGAGCACGGCGTGCGCGAGTTCGTGCACCACTCCCGCAACCAGGGGCTGGGCCGTTCCTTCCACGACGGGGTGGTTCGAGCGCTCGAACTGGGCGCCGACATCGTGGTCAACACCGACGGCGACAACCAATACCCGCAGGACCGCATCACCGACCTGGTCCAGCCGATCATCAACGGCCAGGCCGACATCGTCATCGGCGACCGGCAGGTCGACCGGATCGAGCACTTCTCCGGGCTGAAGAAGAAGCTGCAGAAGGTCGGCTCCAAGGTGGTCAACATGGCCGCCGAGACCGACCTGCCCGACGCGGCCAGCGGCTTCCGCGCCTACTCGCGCGAGTCGCTGATGCTGCTCAACACCGTGACCCGCTTCTCCTACTGCATGGAGACGATCATCCAGGCGGGCAACAAGCGGATGAAGATCGCCTCGGTGCCGATCGAGACCAACGCCAAGACGCGTGAGTCGAGGCTGTTCAAGTCGATGCCGGAGCACATCATGAAGTCGGGCGCGGCGATCGTGCGCTCCTACATGATGTACAAGCCGTACGCCATCTTCGTCTGGTTCACCGCCTTCTTCTTCGTCCTCGGGGCGATCCCGTTCGTCCGCTACCTCGTGCTGTGGATCAGCGGCGACAACGGCAACCACATCCAGTCGCTGCTGCTCGGCGGCGTGCTGATCAACCTGGCCTTCATGTCCGCGATGCTCGGCGTGATCTCCGACCTGATCCGCACCAACCGGGTGCTCATCGAGGACGACCTGGAGCACACCAAGAAGGCTCGCTTCGGCAAGTCCGGCACCGAGATGCTCCGCGACCAGACCTCGGTCGCCGAGTTCGACCTGCCGCACACGCCGCGCACGAGCAAGTCATCTGCCCAGTCCGGCGAGACGTGGACGACCAGCCTGTGACGACAACCCACTCCGGCCCGGTCTCCGCCACGGGGGCCGGGTCGTCGGCTACGCCCGGCCCGACGAAACCCAGCCTTGCGAAGCGGCTGCTCAAGATCGCGCTCGCCCTCGTCGTCGTGCTCGGCGGCGCCTACCTGGTCTGGCGCCAGCGTGCCGACCTGGCCACCGCTGTCCAGGAGCTGAGCCTCGGCCGCGTCGCGATCGCCGGGGTCCTGGCGATCCTCGGCACCATGCTGATCGGCCAGACCTGGGTCGCCCTCCTGCACGGCATGGGCATCCGGCCGTCGCTGCGCGAGTCCCACTCGGTCTTCTACGTCTCCCAGCTGGGCAAATACCTGCCCGGCTCGGTGTGGCCGGTCGTCGCGCAGATGCAGTTCGGGCTGCGCTGGGGCGTCGCGCGCCGGACGATGCTCGGCGCCAACATCCTCTTCATGGGTGTAGTCGTCGCCAGCGGCATCAGCGTCGGCGCACTTCTGCTTCCCTGGTCGTCACCGGAGGGCCTCGACCGCTACTGGTGGCTGCTGCTCCTGCTGGTGCCGCTGGCCGTCTGCCTGCACCCACGCGTCGTCCCGGGCGTGCTCGACTGGCTCTTCGCCCGGCTCGGCCGGGAGCCCCTCGGCGTACGCCTCACCGCGCGGGGGCTCTTCACCGCGATCGGCTGGGCGGTGCTCGCCTGGGTCGCCTTGGGCCTCCACCTGGCCGTGATGATGCAGTCGTACGCTTCGATCGGCCTGCTCGAGGTCGCGGCCGCGACCGGTGGGATGGCCCTGGCGTGGGCAGCGGGGATCGCGTTCATCCCCGCCCCGGCCGGCGCCGGGATCCGCGAGGCGCTGCTCGCCCTCACCCTCGGCCCCATCATCGGCGTCCCCGAGGCGCTCACCGTCGCGCTCGCCTCACGGGTCCTCCTGCTCGTTGCTGATGTGCTGCTGGCTGCGCTGGGAGCGGTGCTCGGGCGGCGTACGTCCTGAGCGGCCCGGCCGCGAGGCAGACTGCGACCAGAGCACACACAACGCCTGCGGCGACCACGAGCTCGGCCCCTCGCGACTCGGAGTTCGGCAGCCGGCCGGCGTAGGTGGCCGAGCTGATGAACCAGTCGAAGATCAGCAGGGCGTACCCGCCCAGCGTGAGGGTCATCGCGGCCGCCGCCAGCTGGGCCCGCGACTCACGGGAGCCGACCGGGATCAGGTCGACGAGCGCCATGAGCCCGACGGCGAGAGCCGTGGCCAGCAGGGGCATCAGCGGCATCAGATAGCGGTCGTTGGGGTTCCCGCCACCTGCGACGAACCCGACCAGGTTCGCCAGGATGACGGCTGCGTGGACCGTGAGCAGCAGCCAC
Source organism: Nocardioides sp. NPDC058538 (assembly GCF_042719275.1). Lineage (NCBI taxonomy): Bacteria > Bacillati > Actinomycetota > Actinomycetes > Propionibacteriales > Nocardioidaceae > Nocardioides > Nocardioides sp. NPDC058538. The sequence continues at coordinate 227,553 of NZ_JBHXNY010000003.1, forward strand.
CCGGCGCGAGAGGTGGGCAGGTGCGTCGGCCGGGTGGCTCTGCGTCGGACGAGCAGCACGAGAAGGCCGATCACCGCGACGACGGCCAGCACGTCGGCCGCCACCGCGTACCCCTCGGCCAGCACCGGCGCCCACAGGCGCTCGTACCAGTCCTTCCAGAGCGAGCCGTCCGTCAGGATCTGCCACCAGGTCCCGTTCGGCTCCCGGTCGAACTTGTCCAGCAGCGCATCGGTGGCGGTCGGGTCGCCGTAGAGGGCGATGTTGCGGACGTAGAACCATCCGGTGGCGAGCGCGGGAACGCCGGTGGCCACGGCCGAAGCCGCCAGGGCGCGGATCACCCCGCGGCGCGAGTGGTCCCTCAGCAACAGAGCCACCGCGATCGCCGCCCCGCACAGGACGACGGTCAGGACCCCCGGCGCCTTCGCCCCTGCCGCGGCCGCCCCGGCCAGCGCGACCAGTGCCAGGCGCCCCGGCGACAGGCCCCGGTTCAGGATCCGGATCGTGGCCAGCAGGGTCAGCGACGACGCTGCCACCGCGACCCCGTCGTTGGCGATGTGCCCTCCGGCACTCACCAGCACGGCACACGAGGCGCTGATCCCCGTGGCCAGGAACGCGACCGTCTCCCGCCGGGTCACCTCGAAGGCGATCAGGCCCACCAGCAGTACGCACAGGGCCGAGCCGACCGCATTGATGAGCCGCATCCCGACGACCATCACCTGAGGTGCGTCCAGCGCCCCGGCCGCGGCCACGAGCGGCACCGACATCAGGTAGTAGAGCGGAGGATGGTTGGCGGTCCAGATGTGTCGGTGCGGCTCGTCCACCATGGTTGCCAACCCCTCGACGACCTGGGGATATCGGCGGGCATCCGTCGTCACGGGCGTGTCGATGGTCGGCAGCCGCCCCGAGGCCAGCTCCACCGCGTAGCCGGCGTTCGGCCCCTCGTCGCGGGTCTGGTACTGGAGCGACCGGGTCAGCGCGACGTAGCTGCTCAGGCTCAGCGCGAAGAACGCCATCAGCACCATCGCAGCCAGGAGCCGTCTTGGGAGACGTACGTCGGCGTGGTCCTCGTCGGTGGAGTGGAGCATTCGGGACCTTCGGGTGGATTTTGCGGACTGACGGTGAGCCTATGCGCGGTTCCTCTGCGGCGAACGAATTTTCGTTGGCTCACCACCCCTCCCGCGGAGAACGGGCTCTGGGCGGAAGGAAAATTCCTTCCACCGGCCGGCTCGACCGCCCAAGCCCCCAAACCCCTGCCGCCGACCACAAGGAAACATCCGTCTCAGCGCGTCGGAACGATCTCCCCACCCCGAACGCTGAGATCACGCCGCTCAATACTTCCCCGAGACTTGTGAGTCCAGATCGTCACAGTCGTCGCCTGCTTCTCGATCCTCACCACCGAGCAGGGGACGTAGTTGGCGCGGATGGCGTCGGTGAGCCAGGGCTGCGGCGTGTGCAGCGGCATCGTCTCGACGATGACCGGGATCGACCCGTCCTCGAGCTGTGGCACCAGCACGTCCTCGTACTGCGCGAAGTCGTAGTGGAACAGGTAGTAGGGGGTCGGGTTGGTGATCTCCAGAGCGTCGTAGAGCTCGAGGTAGTTGGGCATCACCAGTGCCTCGCGGGTGCCGGCGCTGCAGCGTTCGTACTCCGGGCCAGCCCAGCGGGCGATCGAGTCGCTCACCGCGAAGGACTTCGCGTCGCGGCGCATGTCGTCGAGGTGGTCGACGGCGGCTAGAGCAGGTACGCCGCCCAGCACGACCAGCGCGCCGGCCGAGACCGCTGCGGTGGCTCCCCGGAGACCGTGCTTGTTCCAGCCCAGGGCCCCGAGGACCGCCCCGGCGATCGCCAGCGTCACCAGGAGGACCGCGCCGAGCATGCTCTGCAGGCCGAAGCCGATCCAGAGGGTGGCGGCTGCCCAAGCGGCGCCGAGCGCGGCGAGAGGTAGCGCGATCACGGGCCGCGGTCGCGACTCGGTCGGCGGGATGCGGCGCTCGTAGAGCTCGGCCACCGCCAGGACGACGGCGAGGAGGACGAGGGCGGAGACGGTGGTGGTGTGGGGGTTGTCGACGCGCCGGATCGGGACGACGACGAGGACCAGTCCGGCCAGCGCGATCAGCCGGGTGGAGTCCGAGATCCGCTGCCACACCAGCGGCACGAAGGGGATCAGCAGCGCGAACGGGTAGAGCGCCAGGATGAAGAAGCGCCCCGACTCGGTCGGTAGGTCGAAGAAGTTCCACACGGCGTACTGCGAACCCTCGTGCGTCTCGGTCTGCCCGAGGATCACCTGTCGGTTGAAGTCGGCGAAGGAGAGCCCCCACAAGACCTTGTACACCACCGCTTGGACGACCAGCCCGAGCACGAATCCACCGGCCAGCTGCACACAGTTGAGGATCCGGGTACGCCAGCGCGCCGCGCGCCGCGCGAACAGCTCGAAGAGGCCCGAGGCGCCGGTGAGGAGCACGGCCAGCTCGACGTACTGCCAGAAGACGAGGGCCGGGAGGAGCACCCGCGCGGCCGCGGCCAGGCGTGGACGGGACTCGAGCCAACCGGTCGGCAGCAGGACGAAGACCCACAGCAGGCAGATCGTGTACTTGATGTGCAGCGGGGTGGCCAGCAGGAGCACGCCGAGTGCGAGCGCGATCATCACGGCCGGGTGCAGCCGCAGGCGGAGGCCGATGGCGGCGGCGAGGACCGCGCCGAGGCCGGCGCCGAGCAGGCGGCCCCAGAGGAAGTACCAGATCGTCGGGCTGCCGCTCGCGATCGCGTAGAGCGCCGCATTCACCCAGAACGAGCCGGCGTTCCAGCCGTGCTCGAAGTCGACCAGCGGGATCGCGCCGTGGGCGGTGATCTCGGCCAGGTGGTACTGCGCGCCGAAGTCCTGGGTCAGGAACGACCCGTTCTGGGCGCCGACCGAGTAGGCCGCCCAGACCAGAGCCACGACGCAGACCCCGGCGAACGTCGCCCAGCGCACGGTCCCCACACGTTCGCTCTGCTCCCCCGATGTCGCCATGAGGAGGACCCTAGATCACCCCTTGGTCAGGACCGAGGTGCGCTCCGGGTAGGGCAAGGTCGGGGTGAGACCGGCGTGGATGGTCTCCTTCATCCCCGAGGCGGCGATGGCCTCGACGTAGCGCTTGCGACGGCTGTTGTCGAAGACGATGATGCCGCCGGGAGCGAGCCGGTCCTTGGCCTTCTCCAGGCACGCTTCACGGGCACGCCCGTCGATCACCACGAGGTCGAACTCGCCGTCGACGTCGTCGATGGAGTTGACGTACGCCTCGAAGTCGAGGCCCGCATGGCCCTCCTTCTGCGAGGCGACGACGGGGTTGTCGCTGGCTACCGGCTCGATGACCCTCAGCGAGATCTTCTCCTCGCCGGCGAGCTCGGCCTGCATCATCTCGCCGAAACCCTTGTGGTGCTCGACGGAGTGGATCTCGTCGGCGCGACGGGAGAGCCAGATGGTGGAGGCGCCGGATCCGTACTCGTAGATCCGGATCGGGCGCTCACGCTCGCCCAGCCAGGCGTCGACCGCGGCGATCGCGTCGTAGGTCCACCACGGCACGTCGAGCTTCGCCATCGCCAGGGAGTCGTAGACCTTCGTGAGCGAGTGGGCCCAGTGACGCCAGCGCTGCTCGACCGGCGGCGCGGTCTCCTTCGCGAGTCCCGTCTTCGTCAGCCCCCGACCGACGGCCTTGAGGGAAGCGGCATAAGACTGCTTGGCCAAGGAAAGCGGTGAACGGCCTGAGGTGGACATTGATCTCCAGAGAAGGGATTGTCGGGGAGCCCTTGGGAAGGGCTACCCAATGAACGATACCGGCGAACGGTGCCCCTTACTCGGAACGCTCTGCCAAACGCTTGGTGAGTCGTGCAAGAACATCCGGCGGCAGGAAAGCCGACACATCCCCACCGAAATGGGCCATCTCCTTGATCAGCGAGGAGGAGACCGCGGCCCAGCGCGGGTCGTTGAGCAGGAAGACGGTCTCGACGCCGGTCATGTGGGCGTTCATCTGCGCCATCGGCGCCTCGTACTCCAGATCGGGCGCCCCACGCAGCCCCTTCACGATCGCCTGGGCGTCGATCTCGACGCAGAAGTCGGTGACCAGACCGGTGAACCCCTGGACCCGTACGTTGCCCAGCGGAGCGGTCACCTCGGTGATCATCTCCATCCGCTCCTCGGCGGTGAACAGGCGCTTCGACTTCGACGGGTTGACCCCGACGGCGACGACGACCTCGTCGAACATCGCCGAGGCGCGGCTGAAGATGTCGAGGTGGCCGAACGTGGGCGGGTCGAACGAACCAGGGCACACCGCACGTCGCGTCATTGTCTTCTTCTTTCTTTGGGTCAGTCCGGCGCGTGGCCGTACCAGAGCGTGGTCTCGCCGTACTTCTTCGACTTCTGGTCGGTGAACCCGTCGGGCCAGACCGGCTCGGGGCTGCGTGCGGACCGCTCGACGACGACCAGGGCGCCCGGAACCAGCCAGCCGTGCTTGACCAGCAGCGCGATGTCCTCGGAGACGGCGTCGTCGGAGAGCGGGTAGGGCGGGTCGAGGAAGGCCAGGTCGTAGGGAGCCGGCGGTGGCGTCACCAGAGTGCTCGCCACGGTGGCCGCGACCACGTGGGCCCGCGGGAAACCGAGCTCCTTCGCGTTGGACCGGATCACCCCGGCCGTACGCCGGTCCGACTCGACCAGGGTCACGACCCCGGCGCCGCGGGACCATGCCTCCAGCCCGACCGCGCCGGTGCCGGCGTAGAGGTCGAGGAAGCGCAGTCCGGCCAGGGAGCCATAGGAGGACTCGATCGCCGAGAAGAGCGCCTCGCGGACCCGATCGGTGGTGGGACGGGTCCGCACCCCCTTGGGAGCGAGTAGGCGTCGCCCTCCTGCGACGCCACCGATGATCCGAGTCATTGGGATACCTTAGGACTTTTCCAAGTAGTCGGCGGAAGCGGACTCCTCGATCTCGGTGACCCGCTCGGCCAGGAGCGGTGCGGTCGCGAGCTCCGGGTCGGCCTCGAGGAGCGCCTCGGCCGCCTCGCGCGCCTCCAGGATCGTCTCCTCGTCGCGCAGCACACGCAGGCTCTCCAGGCTCGATCGCCGGCCCGACTGGGAGGCGCCGAGCACGTCTCCCTCGCGACGCTGGTCGAGGTCGACCCGGGACAGCGCGAACCCGTCGGTGGTCTCGGCGACCGCGTCGAGGCGGGTCCTGGCCGGGGTGCCGGCCTCGGCGTGGGAGACGAGCAGGCACAGCCCGTGCAGCCCGCCACGGCCGACCCGGCCACGCAGCTGGTGGAGCTGGGAGACCCCGAAGCGGTCGGCGTCGAGGATCACCATGGTGGTGGCGTTGGGTACGTCCACGCCGACCTCGATCACGGTGGTGGCGATCAGCACATCGATGTCGCCGGCGGCGAAGGCGCTCATGGTGCGCTCCTTCTCCTCGGCGGGAAGCTTGCCGTGGAGCTTGGCGACGTTCAGCCCCTGCAACGGACCGGTGGTCAGCTCCTCGGTGACCTCGTCGACGGCGGAGAGCTGGGCCGGAGCGGCCTTGACCTCGTTGCCGTCGGCGTCGAAGTCACGCTGGTCGCTCTCCCCCTGCTCCGACTCGTCGCCGCTGATCCGCGGTGCGACGACGTAGACCTGGTGGCCTGATCCGACCTCTTCCTTGACGCGCTCCCACACCCGGGAGATCCACGCGGGATGCTCGACGAGCGAGACCAGGTTGGTCTGGATCTCGGCGCGGCCGGCCGGGAGCTCGGTGAGGGTGGAGACCTCGAGGTCGCCGAAGACGGTCATCGCGACAGTGCGCGGGATCGGCGTCGCCGTCATCACCAGCAGATGCGGCGGGGTTCCGGCCTTGTCGGTCAGGGCGGCCCGCTGCTCGACGCCGAAGCGGTGCTGCTCGTCGACGACGACCAGGCCGAGGTCGTCGAACATCACCTGGTCCTGGAGCAGGGCGTGGGTGCCGACGACGATCCCGGCCTCGCCGGTGGCGATCCTGCCCAGCGGCCCCTTGCGCTGGGTCTTGGTCATCGAGCCGGTGAGCAGCTCGACATGGGTCTGCTCCTGGTCGCCGGCGAAGAGCCCTCCGGCCAGGCCGCTGGCGGCCAGATCGCCGAGCATCGCGGTGATCGAGCGGTAGTGCTGCTGGGCGAGCACCTCGGTCGGCGCCAGCAGCGCGGCCTGGCCCCCGGAGTCGACGACCCGCAGCATCGCGCGCAGCGCGACCAGCGTCTTGCCGGAGCCGACCTCGCCCTGGAGCAGGCGGTTCATCGGGTGAGGCTGGGCCAGCGCCGCATCGAGCTCCTTGCCGATCTCCTCCTGTCCCTTGGTCAGGGTGAACGGCAGCCGCTCGTCGAAGGCCGCGAGCAGGTGGTGGACGCCGCCGGTGCGGGCTGTCGTGCCCAGCGCCTGGAGCGCCCGCCGCCGGCGTCCCAGGACCAGCTGCAGCCCGAGCGCCTCCTCGAACCGGAAGCGGTGCAGGGCGCGCTGGACGTCCTTGAGCTCATGGGGCGCGTGGATCAGGTCGAGCGCGTCGCGCAGCCCCGGCACGTCGTACGTCTCCCGGAGCTGCTCCGGGAGCACGTCGGTGACATCCTCGACGACCTGCCGGGCGAACCGCACCGCGCGCATCACGTCCCAGTGCTGGAGCCCGGCGGTGAGCGGGTAGATCGGGAAGAGCTCGGTCAGCTCCTCGACCGCCATCTGGTTGTCGGCCGCCTCGGCGGCGTTCTCGGAGTCGGACGGGTCGCCGAAGACGACCATCTGCGGGTTGGCCAGCTGCCACTCGCCCCGGAAGGACCCGGCCTTGCCGACGAAGACGCCGCGGACACCCGGGGCGAGCACGCCTCGGCGCCACTCGGCGATCCGCTGCGACTTGGAGAAGAAGGTGAGCTGCAGGTCGGCGTCGCCGGCCTTGAGCTGGGTCTCGACGCGGAAGGCGGGCCGGCCGGTGCGGCGGTCGGTGTGCTGGCGTACGACGCTGCGGACCACCTCGCCGAGCACCGTGAGCATCTCGCCCTCGTGCAGCTGCGGCGTCTGGCTGAGGTCGGCGGTGCGCAGGTGGCGCCGCGGGAAGTGGTAGAGCAGGTCGCCGACGGTGCGCAGCCCGAGACCCTTGGTGAACTTCGTGGCGTGCTTGCTGTTGCCCAGCACGGCCTCGATCGGCGACTCGAGGGTGATCGGCACCGTCTCTTCTCCTCTACTCCACCGACATCAGGAGGGGGTAGCGCTCCTGGCCTCCGTCGTACACCATCACATCAACGGCCGGGTGGTTCGCAGCCAGCCACGCCGCGACGGCCCTGGCGAGCTCGCCCGTGGGGTCCTCGAGGCCGGAGACCAGCGTCACCAGCTCGCCACCACCACCGATGAGCCGGGCGAGCACGTAGGTCGCACATTTCTCCAGGTCCTGGCCGACCTTGACGAAGTCTCCGTCGAGCACCCCGAGCGCGTCGCCCGGCATACACGGCCCGGCCATCGTAATCGCTCGGGTGTTCGAGATGGTGACCGCACCGTGCCGCGCGTGTCGCGCGGTGGCGGTCATCTCGAGCACGTCCTTGTCGAACTTCCGGCCGGGCTCGTGGACCGCGATCGCCGCCAGCCCCTGCACCTGGCTGCGGGTCGGGATCACCGCGACGTTGATGTCGAGGTCGTCCTCGGCGGTGCGGGCCGCGGCCTCGGCCGACTGCCGGGTCGGGGCGTCATTGGGGAGCACGATCACCTCGGTGGCACCGGAGGCGGTGATCGCCTCGAGCAGCTCGGAGGTCGTCGGGCGCCGGTGCGGACCGCCCTCGATCACGATCGCGCCGGCACCGCGGAAGAGCTCGGCCAGACCCGGCCCGGCCGCGAACGCGATCACCGCCCGGCCGCCGCGAGTCGCGTGGCGATGGGCCTGGCCGGCGATCTGCTCGGCGAAGTGGGTCACGTGGATCCGGTGCGGCCGCCCGGCGTTGATCCCCGCCTCGATCGCGGCGCCGACGTCGTCGACGTGGACGTGCACGTTCCAGATGCCCTCGCCACCGACCACGACCAGCGAGTCGCCCAGCGGCTGGAGCCGCTTGCGAAGAACGGGGATCGCGGCGTCCTCGGCGTCGAGCAGGTACATCACCTCGTACGCCGGCCCGCCGGGCTCCAGCGCGTGGCCGTCGGCCGCGCCCATGCCCGTCTGGATCGGGATCGGGATGTGCGGAGTGCTCGCCATCGGCGTCTGCGGACTCGGACGGCGTCCGGTCAGGGCGGTCTCGAAGGCGTCGAGCAGCACACAGATCCCACGGCCACCGGCGTCGATCACCCCGGCGGCGGCGAGTGCGGGCAGCTGCTCCGGCGTACGGGCAAGAGCGGCGCGGGCCGCGCTGGCGGCAACCGACATGACGTCGCGGGTGCGTGCAGTCTCGTCGATCTCGACGCACGCCTCGGCCGCGTCCGCGGCGGCCCGGAGCACGCTGAGCATCGTGCCCTCCTGGGGCTCCCCCACAGCGGCGTACGCGGCGTTGCCGGCGCTGCGCAGCGCGTCGGCGAAGACCGTGGCGGTGCGCTCCTCCTCGGTGGCCTGGATCAGGCGGCGCAGCAGGGCGCCGATCATCTCGGCCAGGATCACGCCCGAGTTGCCGCGGGCATCCAGGAGCGCGCCGCGCGAGAAGGCACGCAGCCCCTCACGCCAGTCGGAGCCGGTGAACTCGCGCAGCCGATCACGGGCCGCGGCGATCGTGAGATAGAGGTTGGTGCCGGTGTCGCTGTCGGGCACAGGGAAGACGTTGAGCGCGTCGATCTCCTCGCGGTGCGACGCGAGCGCGTCGGTCGCCAGGTCGCCGAACCGGCGGAACAGATCGAGCTTGACCTCGGCCACGCTGCCCTCCCTACTCCTCTACACCCCTGCATACACCCAGACACCGTGACGCCGGACACACTTCCCGGTATCGCGGCCCCCAGGGTAGGCGGTGCCTGGGTACGGGGTAAACGACGGGTGAACAAATCCGAGGCTCCAGCAAAGACACGAACGAGTAACACCTTCTGCCGAGTTGCGCCCCACCTCGGTGACGATCATCCCTAGTGTTGAGGTGTCCCCAACGCCGAAGGACTCACGGATGTCGATTCCGACCCCGACCCCACGCGCGAAACGCGTCAACGAAATCTTCGACTTCTCGGCCGGGCGCGGCCTGGAGATCGGACCCCTGCACCAACCGCTCGTCCCCCGAGATTCCGCGGAGGTCTCCTATCTGGACCTCTACGACCGCGACCGGCTCTACGAGTCGTACGCCGAGCATCCCCAGGTGAACCACGACACCATCCCCGAGATCGACTATCCGATGTGGGACGGCACCCGGATGCGTACGCTCGAGGAGGCTGCCAAGGAGGGCGCCCCGTTCGACTGGGCGCTGGCCAGCCACGTCGTCGAGCACGTCCCCGACCTGGTCGGATGGCTGGCGCAGGTCGAGGCCGTCGTCGCTCCGAACGGAGCTCTCGTCCTGGTCGTCCCCGACCGGCGCTACACCTTCGACGCCCATCGCCCGCCCACGACGATGGGCCAGATCCTGCAGGCGTACGAGGCGGGCGACACGACCCCGTCGGTGCGCGCCGTCTTCGACCACCACCGGAGTGCGGTCAACACCGACGCCAAGCGCCTCCACCACCGCGGGCCGAGCGAGGCCGAGACCTGTATCCACGACCTCGGCTACACCAGGGCCCAGGTCGAGCGCGCCCGCCGGGGCGAGTACGTCGACTGCCATGTGTGGACCTACACCGACCGCTCCTTCCCCGAGGTCATCGCCGAGCTACGCCGCCTGGGGCTGACCGGCTGGTCGGTCGAGTCCATCCTGCCCGTGCCGGAGAACGACATCGAGTTCTACGTCGTCCTGCGCCGCGGCCTCTCCCCCGACCTCCCCGCCGTGCCCGCCATCCCGGACTGGGTCGAGCACGGCCTCGAGCTGCGCGACGAGGTCGCCAAGCTCCGTGAGGTCGTCGCGGACCAGCGGCGGCGGCTCGAGTCGCAGCGCAAGCAGATCGCCGGCCAGCGCGCCGAGATCGACGATCTGCGCGGGTCCAAGCGGTGGAGACTGGCCACCGCACTGGCCGCGCCGCTGGACAGATGGCGGGATCGCCGCGCGGACGACTGACGATTTCGCCGGGCACAGCCGGACGGGCTACGCTTGTTCGGTTGTCTCGGCAGGGCAGCCGTTCATCGCGCCCGCCGACACTATCCAATCGACCTCGATCATCTATTCAACCTCAGGAGTTCACGGTGGCTGCCGTCTGCGACATCTGCGACAAGAAGCCGGGCTTCGGCAACAACCGGCCGTGGTCCAAGAAGGCGACCAGGCGCCGCTTCGACCCCAACATCCAGCGCGTTCGCGCCGTCATCAACGGCACCCCGAAGCGCATGAATGTCTGCACGACCTGCATCAAGGCCGGCAAGGTCGCTCGCTGACCCGGGATCTTCCTCGCACGAAGGCCGCTGCCCACTCGGGCAGCGGCCTTCGTCGTTCTCAGAAGTGCGTCCACCCCGTCGACCCCTCATAGACCTCCCCGTCAACGGTGACCGGCTCCCCACCAGGCTCGCCGATCGTGCCGATCACGATCCACCCGTCCGGCAGTTCGACATCAGGCGGGAACGCGGCGAGCAGGGAGTGGTCCTCTCCCCCGCCCAGCACGAACGCGAGCGCGTCGGCGCCGGTCGCCGAGGCGACCGCGTTGAGCTCGTCGGGGATGGTCAGCGCGGCGGTGTGCACGTCGATGGAGACCTCCGAGGCATCGGCGATGTGCCGGGCCTCGGACAGCAGCCCGTCAGAGACGTCGATCAGCGCCGAGGCACCCGCTGCCGCGGCGGCGGGGCCGGCCGCGTACGGCGGTTGCGGGTGGCGGTAGGCATCTACCAGCACCCGTGGTGACCGGAACCCTCGCTTGAGGATCGCCAGGCCGGCCGCGGCCCACCCCTGGCGACCACACAGCGCGAGTATGTCGCCGGGCTCCGCGCCCGAGCGCAGGACCGGTGCCTGGGCGACCGCGCCGATGGCGGTCACGGAGATGACGATCTGGTCGGCGCCGGTGACGTCACCGCCGACGACCGAGGCCCCGACCAGCGCGCACTCCGCGGCGAACCCCTCAGCGAAGTCGACCGCCCACTCGGCGGGAAGGTCCGAGGGAAGGGCGAGTCCGAGGGTCATCGAGTGCGCGACACCACCCATCGCGGCGATGTCGGCGAGGTTCTGGCCCGCCGCCCGGTGGCCGATGTGGGACGCCTCGGCCCAGTCCCGCCGGAAGTGGCGGCCCTCGACGAGCAGGTCGGTCGAGACCACCACATGACCCTGTTTGACCCGCACCAGCGCGGCGTCGTCGCCGGGGCCGACCAACACCTGCTCCCCCTGGGCGAAGTGCTTGGTCATCTCGGTGATCAGCCCGAACTCACCGATGTCGGCGAGCGTCGAGTCCCTCGGAAAAGCCATGGCTCCATCCAACCCTCCTCGCGACGCGCGGAGATACCGGGACACGCATCACCGTGTCTCCGAGCTCCGCTCGGCCTCACTCCGGTCGTCTTATCCCCAGGGTCGGTGTAGGTCGATCGATAGATAACGCGATAGGTTACTTGCCTGACGTTGTGCCAAGGAAGGCACGGAGAACAGGAGCAGCACCATGGTCGTACAGGCGTACATCCTCATCCAGACCGACGTCGGCAAGGCCGCGGAGGTCGCCACCGAGATCGGCAAGATCCAGGGCGTGACCCTGGCTGAGGACGTCACCGGTCCGTACGACGTGATCGTCCGCGCCGAGGCCCGCAACGTCGACGAGCTCGGCAAGCTGGTCGTCGCGCGCGTCCAGAGCCTCGAGGGCATCACCCGCACCCTGACCTGCCCGGTCGTCCACATCTGAGATTGACGGCTCTTCCCGGCCGTCTGTTAGAACGAACCCATGAGCACACCTCCTCTTTCCGGACCTGTCGCCGTCATCGCCGGCGGGCTCAGCCACGAGCGCGACGTGTCGCTGGCCTCTGGCCGCAACCTCGTGCGCGAGTTGTCGGCGCTGGGCGTGGAGGTGGCTGCGTACGACTTCGACCGGGCGCTGCTGCACAACCTCGAACGCGACAAGGCGGTCGTGGCGCTGCCGGCTCTGCACGGCCAGTTCGGTGAGGACGGCGAGATCCAGACGCTCCTGGAGCTGATCGGGATCCCGTACGTCGGCACCCTCTCCACCTCCTGTCGCGTCGCGTTCGACAAGACGGCTGCCCGCGAGCTCCTGCGCCGCGGGGGCATCCCCGTGCCGGACTCGGTCTCGCTGTCGTCCACGACGTTCCGCGATGTCGGCGCGCCGGTGCTGATGGAGCACGTCATCTCGCGGCTGGGCGAGCGGGTCGTGGTCAAGCCCTCGCGCGGCGGCTCGGCGCTCGGCGTCACCGGCGTCGACGGCCTCTCCGCCCTCCCCGCAGCCCTGGTCAAGACCTACGCCTACTGCGACGAGGCGCTCATCGAGCGCTTCTACGCCGGCATCGACGTCTCCGTGGTCGTCCACGAGACCGATGAGGGGGTCAGGCCGCTGACCCCGATCGCCATCGACTTCAGCAAGGGCCACGAGTTCGACTTCGCCGCGCGCTACACCGCGGAGTTCGTCGGCTTCGGCCGCCCCGACCTCCCCGACGCGCTGCTCGCCGAGCTCGGCGAGACCGCCGTACGCGCCCACGAGCTGCTCGGCATGCGTGACATCTCCCGCACCGACTTCATGGTCACCCCCGACGGCGGCTTCGTCGTCCTCGAGGTCGCCATCACCCCCGGCGCCACCGAGACCAGCGTCTTCCCCTTCGCCTCCAAGCACGACGGCACCTCTATGGGCGAGGTCACCCTGGCCCTGCTCAAGCGCGCCCTCTCCCGCTGACCCTCACCCGCTGGTCGAGCCGCTGGGCGGAGGCGTGGGGGGGGGGGGCCACCCCCCCCCCGCGGGGGGGGGGGGGGGTGGGCGCGGGCACGGCGGGGGGGGGGTCTGGAGGTGCGCGGGGGCGCCGGGGGGCCGGAA